>JAGWQP010000102.1 GCA_028876805.1 Acidobacteriota bacterium
ATGCGTAAACGCCAGCCTCCGGACTGGGTGCCCACGCGACCCGCCCGGCAAAGGAGAGTGTCGGGCGTTGTCAACTTGACTTGCTGGACGAAGGTCGCAGTTGGGAAACCGCCTTCCCATTCTTGATCCGGCTGCCACCAGCGACTGGGGACAAAACCTCGTTCCGAGCCGGGAACAGCTTTCCGAACCAAAACGCGTACGGCGTGGCACCGTGTCGTCGATAGTGCTCCAGCCGTTCTTGCGCTTCCGTGAGAGTCGGTACGTGACCGGCGGGAACCCACCAGAGTACGTAATGGGCTTGTGCCAGCTTCTCGAACCATTCCGCTCGCTTTAAGTAATACTCGAGATGACCGGAACGATAGACGAAGTTTTTCAGATGCTCCGGCGTCTTCCAAACGGACATATTCACGATCATGAACGGATCCTCGGACCACGGATGCTGCGCGTCGGTAGCGTTACCGGACGCGGTTTGAAATCTCCAAACGAATCCCTCGGAGCGTTCAGCGAGAGCATTGATGGCATCGAGCCCGTTCACGAATTCAGCGATCTGCGGGTGATCAAGCGGATGCAACAGTCGCCCCACATTCAGCTGCGCGATATGAAAGTGCATAAGCTAACCAGCATTGTACTGCAAGCCTCCCAGAGTCACGACTGAGCCACTCCCCGAATCGGCGGAACCAGGAACGCGGCTTGAAACGCGATGCCGACTGCCCGTGCACGCGCTACATTCGGGACAGGTTAACGCCACGCGGGCATCATAAATTGGCCAGATAAACCCAACTGCGAGAAGTACGTTCCGGGATTGAGAAGCCTGGCCGGCCAACGTTTACCAACCCCTCGGCTCCGGCCCGGTCTGGGTTGGTTCCAGGTTCCTCATAAAGTCCTCGCTGAGGGGTTTTGGCGCGCCTCTCGGAGGCGTTTTGGGTCGTTCAACTCGGGGAACTCAGGACACTCGGCGCTTTCTCCTCGCTTGCTGAGCTGACTTCCCTTGCCGCGAAACGCAAAGGTAAGCTTTATGAACAGGTTCGGCTTTATCTGGAGGATCAGTTCGAATTTTCGGGCAATCTTCGTAAGTGCGGGTATGGCCAAGACATCGTGGGTGAGATTCAGCGCGGTCGTCGGCGGATCATCAAGGAAAGGCACCGGGCTGAAGTAATAGTGCAGCCGGTCTCCAATATCGAACGGGGATCTCGAACCTCATACATCTGAGTCAGTTCTTCCGTCTCAAACAGTGACGAGAGCATCTGGGCGTCCTGCAACAGCGTTCCATTTGCCCTTGATTGCAAGGCGCAACGTCAAACGTGCAAGCGTGCGAACGTGTGCACGTCTGCATGAGTGAACCGAGGCGTAGCTGAAGCGCTAAGGCCATTTCTGCGCGCCATGCAGAATTCTTAAGGGTGTGGATGGCGTCACTGGCGATTCGATAAACCACGATGTAGGGCAGCGGTGAAACCACCATTTCCCGCGTTCCCTCTTTCTTGCCGGGACGCCCGCGATGGGGAAATTGCAACAGTGCGTCGGGGGCGTGTCGCGCACCAGTTCCGGCGCGTGCTGCGGCGTTTCCTCAAACAGATAATTCGTGATGCGTTCCAGGTCGTCGGCGGCTTCTTCCGACCAGCGCAGTTGCATCTAGCGGGCGGGATTGCTTTTCAGCAATCAGCTTTTCAAGCCGCGCGCCGACTTCTTCGTGAGTCAGAAGCTCACCCCGGTCAGCGGATGCCAAGCCCTTCTCCACTTCGCGGATGAACCACTCATCGTAATCGACAAAGCGGGCGATGGCTTCCTGGGCAAGCGCCTCCGTATCGCGGCCTTGCTCGGCGGCGAGTCGGTTCAGCTTGGCTTGCACGTCTGGGCTGAGATGTACTTCCATCGCCTTCAGGGTAAGATTCCAAGGCGTTAAGTCAACGGGCCGGGGGCGGCCCGCGGATGGGAGCGGCTGCATGAGAAGGCGTATCCTGTTGAGGGTGCAGGGAAATAGGGGAGTGTAATGCTCCATTCCGTCCCCGGCACCGCGCGCGGTGTCCCTGTTGGCAACCCGCCGAGCAATCGCGAACTTCTGCGAGACATAATTGTTTGATCCTCGAGTGGGCCCGACGGGGCTATCTCCTCCATAAGATACTGGAGGAAAGTGGACTTTTCGCATATCGCGGACAACCTGCGCGAGTCGTTCCGAGTACTGGCTTCGGGCCGGCAACACGGCGAGGTTCGGGAACTTCGCGGTGTGAGCATCGCTTCAGCAGGGGTGGAGTTTCAGATGTTCAATGCTGCCTTTCTATCCGGACCGGTGACCTCGGATGCCGCGCTGACGCAACGCATCCTGCTGGCTTCTCTCCACTTCCAGACGCGCGGCCAGGAGTGGGCCTTTTGGGTTTGCGAAGACTGGATGGAGGAGGGTGTGCGCAAGCGTTCGCGACAGCTGTTCGAAAAACACGCCCTCCGGCACTCTGTGGATCTGCCCGGCATGGTGGCGGAAAAAGTCTTACCCTCTGCGCGGCCACTGCCGAGGCTAGCCGTGCGGCGGGTCTGCGACGAGGCGACACGCGAGGCTTTCTGCGCGATCGGCTCGGTGTGCTTCAACGTGCCGCTTGCCTGGTTTCGCGAGGTGTTTGAACCGCCCGGCGTGTGGGATCGCTTCGCCGGCTACGTCGGCTATCGCAACGAGGAGCCGATATCCACTGCCGCGGTGGTGATCGGTAGCGGCGCCGCCGGACTCTATAACGTGGCCACGATTCCCGGGTATCAGAGGCGAGGATATGGAGAGGCGGTAATGCGGCATGCGCTTGAGGCCGCCCGCCGCGAACACGGAATCGAGCGAAGTGTCCTGCAGTCGACCAAGGCCGGATACTCGCTCTACGTGCACATGGGCTACCGAGCCGTGACCAACGTAGCCGTCTACTCTACGTGAAGGCCACCCCCAGCAATCAGTTGTTCCACAGCCCCGATATCCCGGTGGAAGACTCGGTCCCCGGTGATGGGCGGCGAGACGGCACGGATTTGCGCGCGAACCTGCTCGAGCAGTGGACTGGTGCGCAACGGCGCCAAGACGTCCAAGGCGCGGGCAGCCGCCAGCGCTTCTATCGCCAACACGGCACGCGTGTTGCGGACCACGCGCTGGAACTTGAGCGCCGCCGTCATCCCCATGCTCACGAAGTCCTCCTTGTTGCCGGAGGTGGTGATCGACCCGGTTGATGCGGGATGCGACAGCACCCGACTCTCCCCCACCAGTGCGGCGGCAGTGACGTGGGCCATCATCAGCCCCGATTCGAGACCGGCGTGGCCAGCAAGAAAAGGCGGCAGATCTTCATTGAGAGCCGGGTTGACAAGCCGGTCGATACGGCGTTCGGAGATGCCGGCCAACGCCGTCAGCGCGACCGCGAGGAAGTCAAGCTGAAAGGCGAGTGGTTCGCCGTGGAAATTGCCGCCGGAAAGGATCTCCTCGTCAAAAACCAGCGGGTTGTCCGTGGCTGAGTTCAGCTCGATAGAAAAAACGCGGTGAGCTTCGGCGAGCGCGTCACGCACGGCTCCGTGCACCTGCGGCACGCAGCGAAGCGAATAGGCGTCCTGCACGCGGCGACAGGTGAGGTGGGACTGCCGGATCTCGCTGCCTTCGAGGAGGCGGGCCAGGCGCGCGGCACTCTCACGCTGGCCGGGATGAGGGCGAGCGTTATGAATGCGCGCGTCAAATGCGCGGGGGGTGCCGCGCAGCGCGTCGAGGGTCAAGCCGCTAATGACATCGGCGGTATCCGCCAAGCATTGTGCGGCTTTCCATTCCAGGCAGCCGATGGCCAGCATGGCCTGGGTGCCGTTGATCAGGCTGACGCCTTCTTTGGGATGAAGCTCGATCGGGGCCACACCCGCACGCATCAAAGCCTCCCTGCCGCTCAGGACCGCGCCTCGGAACTCGGCTTCGCCTTCCCCAATCAGCACCAGCGCCATATGCGCGAGTGGCGCCAGATCGCCGCTGGCGCCGACGCTTCCTTCACCCGGGATGAGGGGCGTTACGCCGCGATTGAGGAGCTCGCAGAGACACTCCGCCACCAACGGCCGTATCCCGGAAAGACCCTTGGCTAGAACGTTGGCGCGGATCAGCATCATGGCGCGAACGACCGCGCGGTCGAGCGGCGGGCCAACGCCGGTCGAGTGGGAGCGGATCACGTTGACTTGAAGTTGATCGAGCTCCTCGCGCCGGATGCGGACGTCGGCTAACAAGCCCACACCAGTATTGACACCATAGATCGGCTCGTCACCCGCAGCCAGACGCTCTACGGGTTCGCGCGATCGCCGCATTTTCTCGATTGCGGCAGCCGAGACGGAAGCCTGAGCGCGACCTTCCGCCACAGCGCATACATCCGTCAAGGTCAGGTGTTCGCCGTCAAGCTGGACGGACATCAATACCGCTTCTGACGGGCTGCGATCAACTCCTCGATATTCACCAGCTCCGTCGGATAGTCACCGGTGTAACAAGCGTAGCAGTATTCGTGCCGGTCGTCGTCGGCCACGGCTCTGCGCAGCGAAGAAAGCGACAGGTAGCCGAGCGAATCGGCCTCCACAAATCGGCGGATCTCTTCCACCGGATGGTTCGAGGCGATCAGCTCGCTGCGCGTGGGAGTGTCCACACCGTAGAAACAGGGCGAGACCGTGGGTGGACATGAGACGCGCAGGTGTACTTCGCGCGCGCCCGCCTGCCGGACCATGCGCACGATTTTCCGGCTGGTGGTCCCTCGCACAATCGAATCGTCCACCAGCACCACGCGCTGCCCTTGCAGCAAATAGCGAACTGGGTTCAGTTTGAGTTTCACGCCAAAATCGCGAATGGCTTGTGACGGCTCGATGAAGGTGCGGCCCACGTAGTGATTGCGGATGAGCGCCTGACGGAATGGCAGTCCCGACTCGGCGGCGTATCCGATTGCCGCAGTGACCCCGGAATCAGGCACCGGCACCACGATGTCCGCATCGGCGGGACACTCGCGTGCCAGCAATCGCCCCAATTCTTCGCGTGATTGTTGAACCGCGCGCCCGAAGACAATCGAATCCGGCCGGGAAAAATAAACATGCTCGAAGACACACTGCGCCCGCGCTTGTTCCGGTGCGAAGCGTTCGCGGGTCAGACCCTCAGGGCCAACCACCACCATTTCACCCGGATCGACGTCGTGCAGGTAAACTGCGCCGATTAGGTCAAACGCACAGGTTTCGGAGGCAAACACGTAACACTTCCCACCGCCCGAAATTTCCATCTCACCGACGGCCAGCGGCCGGAAGCCGCGTGGATCTCGAGCCACGATGACACGGTCCTGCGCCAGGCAGACCAGCGAAAAGGCGCCCTCCAACTGCAACAGGGCGTCACGCAGCGCGGCCGCCAGGGTCCGCTCCGAAGACCGCGCCACGAGATGGAGAATCACCTCGGTATCACTGGAAGACTGAAAGATCGAGCCTTGACGTTCGAGCTCCCGGCGCAGCTCCGACGCATTGGTGATGTTGCCGTTGTGCGCCACTGCGATGCGCCCTTTGTTGCATGCGACCGAGAACGGCTGCGCATTGAGCAACGCCGTATCTCCGGCGGTGGAGTAGCGCGTATGGCCGATGGCCAGCGCGCCCGGGAGTTGGTCGATGACCTGTGTGGTGAAGATGTCGGCCACGTGCCCCATCGACCGCACGCTATGAATCTGTTCGCCGTCACTGGTGCAGATACCCGCGCTCTCTTGGCCTCGGTGCTGCAGCGCATACAAGCCCAGGTACGCCAGTTTGGCGGCTTCCGGATGACCGTAGAGGGCCACTACTCCGCACTCTTCGTGGAGTTTATCGAACATGGGATTCGAGAGCGTCATCGTACACCGCCTTTAGCGACGCCACCTGCCAGCGGCCCAGCACCCTCCCCTTTTGCCGGATCTCGATTTCCTTCTCGATTGTAACTCCAATCACGGGAGCTTCCGTGCCGTGGCGCCAGGCAATCGCCGCTACCGCGTCAGACTTCGTGGTCGAGACCAGCACGCGCGACGGACCTTCGTGAAACAGCAGCAAGTCCGGCCGGAGGTCGGAATCGAGGTCGATCCGCGCGCCGACGTTGGTACTACACGCACATTCCGCCAGGGCCACCGCGAGGCCGCCATCGCTGAGGTCGTGTGCCGATTCGGCTAAGCCGGCATTAACGATCTCGCGGATGGCCTCCTGCACGCGTTTCTCCTGCGCGAGATCGAGGGCCGGCGGCAGGCCCCACAACCGGTTGACGATAGTCTTTGCGTACTGCGTGCTCCCGAAGCGAACCTCATCGGTGGAGCCCAGGCCGCCCAGCAACATCACCGCACGGCCCGCATGGCGAAACGCAATACCGGCTGCGACGGCGGTCTTCTTTAGACCCACTACTCCCAAGACCGGCGTTGGATAAATTCCTTCGCCGAGAGTCTCGTTATACAAGCTGACGTTGCCGCCGGTAATCGGCGTATCAAAAAAGCGGCAGGCCTCGGCCATGCCTTCGATGGCCTCGACAAGCTGGGCCATGATCTCCGGACGCTCCGGGTTGCCGAAGTTCAGGCAGTTGGTGGCGGCCACCGGTACCGCACCCACCGTAGAAACATTGCGGCACGATTCGGCCACCGCCAACATGGCCCCACCCCGGGGAGAGAGATAGCAGTAGCGCCCGTTGCCATCGAGCGATATGGCCACGGAAGTGCCGGTCTCCTTAATCCGGATGATGGCGGCTTCCGCGCCCGGCCCGGCCACCGTGCTGCTGCGCACCAGATAATCGTACTGTTCCCAGAGCCACGACTTCCCGCAGAGATCGCCCGAGGCAACGAGCGCCGGGAGTGCATGCTGCACGTCCGGATCCGGTAGCGGTGGCGGTTCGAGCGGGGCGCGGCGGAGCGGCTGAGTGTGCGGGCGGTCATACAGAGGCGCCCCGTCCGCCAGCTCCCGGTTGGGAATCTCCGCGACCACCTCTCCGTGTTGCTTCACGCGGAGCTTACCGTCCCCAGTTACCACACCGATTTCGACGGCCTCCAGCCCCCACCTGCGAAACACGCGAAAGACCTCCTCTTGGCGGCCTTGCTCGGCAACCAGCAGCATCCTTTCCTGCGACTCCGACAACATGATCTCGTACGGCATCATGCCGGTTTCGCGCTGCGGGACCCGGTCCAGCTCGATTTCGATTCCCACCTCACCGCGACTTCCCATCTCGCACGTCGAACAAGTCAGCCCCGCGGCGCCCATATCCTGAATGCCGACGACGGCGGCGGTCTGCATGGCTTCGAGACAGGCTTCGAGAAGGAGTTTCTCCAGGAACGGATCACCCACCTGCACGTTGGGCCGTTTCTGCTTGGATTCTTCAGTGAATTCCGCCGAGGCCATGGAGGCGCCGTGGATGCCATCGCGGCCGGTACGCGCGCCCACGTAGATGACGGGATTGCCGACGCCGGCGGCCCGCGCATAGCAAACCTCTTGCTTCCGGCAAACCCCCAGGGCGAAGACGTTCACCAGCGGATTGCCGTCGTAACAGGATTCAAAGAGACATTCGCCGCCGACCGTCGGAACGCCGAAGCAGTTTCCGTAATGGGCGATGCCCGCAACCACACCCTGAAGGATGCGCCGGTTGCGGACGCCCGTCACCGGATCATCCAAGCGGCCGAAGCGCAGCGAATCGAGGACGGCAACCGGTCGGGCGCCCATGGTAAAAATGTCGCGCAGAATCCCACCCACGCCGGTGGCCGCACCCTGGAAAGGCTCGATGAAACTCGGGTGGTTGTGGGATTCGATCTTGAAGGCGATGACGTAGCCTTCGCCGATATCGATTACGCCGGCGTTTTCACCGGGCCCCTGAACGACCCGATTGCCGCTTGTGGGCAACTTCTTCAGGTGTAGGCGCGAGCTTTTGTACGAGCAATGCTCGCTCCACATGACGCTGAAAATACCTAACTCGGTGTAGCTGGGTTCACGGCCGAGCAGAGCAACGATTTTCTCGTATTCCTGGGGCGTGAGTTGATGTTGTGCGATCAGGTCGGGCGTGATGAGCGCCGCGCTCATGCCCGCACCGCCGTCGTCAGCATCGATTGAAAAACGACGAGCCCATCGCACGAACCCATGAGTGGTTCGGCGGCGTCTTCGGGATGAGGCATCATTCCCATCACGTTGCGTTCCCGGTTCAGGATTCCGGCGATGTCACGAAGCGAGCCGTTCGGATTCTCGACGTACCGAAACGTCACGCGGTCCTCGGCTTCCAATTCATCAAGCGTCCGCTGGTCGGCGAAATAGCAGCCTTCCCCGTGCGCGATGGGCACGCAGTAGGTCTTTTCCTTGCTTGCGGCGCAGGTGAACGGTGAATTCGTCGTGCCCGGGCGCAACTGGACATTGCGGCAAATGAAACGAAGCCCTCGGTTGCGGATCAGCGCGCCGGGCAACAGTCCGGCTTCAACCAAAATCTGGAATCCGTTGCAAATGCCCAGCACCAGCCCGCCACCGGCCGCGAACTTCCGGACGGCCATCATGACCGGGGAAAACTTGGCGATGGCGCCGCAGCGAAGGTAGTCTCCGTAAGCGAAGCCGCCCGGCAGAATCACCGCATCAACACTCCCCAGACTGGCGGAGTCGTGCCAGATGAGGTTCACCTTCTGACCGAGGATCTTTTCGACGGCGTAAGCAGCGTCGTGATCTCTATTGCTACCCGGAAAGACGATGACGCCAAATGTCATGCGTTTTGTTTTGGGGAGGCACTTTTATTTTAGCAGATCAGAGCTGGGTGACGCTCAAGATGTTGCCATCTGGGTCGTGAAACCACGCGACGCGGGCGCCGCTTGGAGAGGTCCAGATGCCGAGACCATCTTGCTGAAGCCCCGCGTACCGCTGGAATTCGACGCCCTCCTTGTCAAGGCTTGAGACCGCCGCCTGGATGTCCGGCACCTTCCAGCCCAGAACGGTGAACTTCGCGGGCTTCACCTCCGGAACTACCGTAACGCGCAGCATGGTGCCCTGGACATCGAAAACTAGGGCAAACGGCAGCTCCTCGCTGACCAGGTGCAGGCCCAATGTATCCCGATAAAACCTTTTGGCGCGGTCGGGATCGCACACGCCCACAAATGCCACCAGACTCGAGGAAGCCAGGGCGCGACCCGTGTCCGCAAAGTCCCTCATTCCGGGCCCAATTTGCTGAGAATCCGGTCGTGGATCCAGTGGTTATCCCACCACTCGCGCGGGTTGATCTGCACGCCGTCGATCTGCATGCCGAAGTGCACGTGGACACCTTCGGCCAGACCGGTCGCGCCGGCCACGCCCATCTTCTCGCCTTTTTTGAGCAGGTCTCCGACTTTCGCGTCGATGCGTTCGAGGTGGCCGTAAATCGATTGCAGACCGTACCCGTGATCGAGCACCACGCAGTTTCCGTAAATTCCCAGGTCGGCGGCCCAGACCACGCGGCCGTCATTGGCCGCGTTCACCGGAGCATTGGCGGTGTCGGAAAGGTCGAAGCCGAGGTGAGTCTGCCGATCGACCTTCTTGCCGTGATACACGTAATCACGCGTGTCGGCGAACATCGCCTCTTCCTTCCCGTAGTGGATAAAGGGGCCGTGCCACAGGATCCTCTCTTCGGTCTTCAATCGCAGATCATACAGCTGCTGGTTATTCTTGCGCCGCATCTCGCCGTTGATTTTGAGGAAACGGGAAAGCATGTCCGGTCCGGGGGCCAGCGTACCGGTCTGATCGATGTTGTTCACCAACCTGTCCATCAGCGCATCATCCAGCACGAATTCGCGCTCGCGGAATTTCTTCGGAAACAGTTTGAACCAGAAGCGCGCGGTCGCCTCCGCGCCTGCCGGATTGCGCGCGTAGACTACCGGCGCCAGATCCGAGGGCGAATCCCACGGGTAGGCGAACAGCGCGAACCGCTGGTCCGGACCGCGACCCGGCATCGGGTAACTCCTGAAGGTGTGCGTGCCCACTTTGACCCCGGCCTCGGACCAGGAACCGCTGACGGTGAAGGTAACCAGCTCCATGCCGGCCTGGTTGATGTAGTGCTGGAAGTCGTCGGGTATGACGTGCGGCGGAGCCAGCACCACACTGACTTCGTACGCATTGCGGTCGGTATGGGAACGTAGATCATCGGAAACGGCCTCCACCACCAGCCGGGCTTTGCCCTCCTTGAGATTCGGGGCCCTGCTCTTTCCGGCTTCAAAGGTGATGCTGCGCCGCGGCTGGTTCCGCCTCCAGAAGATCCAGTGCGACGGCTCCTTCAGTTGGTAGACGCGATACTCCACCCCGTTTTGCTCGATGTACGCGGTCACCCTCCGCACCCCGTGCGGATTCGCAAGTTGCACATTGACCGGGGTAGAAATCCCAATCTGCCGGATCATGGGACTCACCGTGAGTGTTGTGCCCGTGGACAACACCACGAGCGCAATTGCGATCCCTCCGATCGAACAGACCAACACAACCACAATTTTCACTTTTTCACCCAAGAATTGAGCCAGTCGATAAAGGTCTTGTACCACTGGATGCTGTTCTGCGGCTTCAAGATCCAATGACCTTCATCGGGAAAGATCATTAGTTTGGAAGGCACGTTCTGCAGTTGGAGAGCCGTGAACAGCTGCAACGACTGCGTGTACGGCACCCTGAAATCCAGTTCTCCATGGATGACCAGAGTCGGCGTGCGAAAGTCCTTGGCGTACGTACTGGGCGACCACTTCGCGTAGACGTCCGGCCGTTCCCAAGGCGTTCCGCCCATCTCCCAAAGCGGAAACCACAGTTCCTCGGTGGAGCCGAATTCGCTCGCGAGGTCGTAGACGCCTGAGTGCGAGACGATGGCCTTGAACCGCTGCGTGTGCCCCAGGATCCAGTCCGCAAGATAGCCGCCGTAGGATCCTCCAGCGGCGGTCATACGGCTACCGTCGGCGTAAGGCATCTCGATCACGATGTGATCGGCTACCGCCATCACATCATCAAAGGGCCGGCCTCCCCAGTCCGCATTGATCTCGTCGATGAACTTCTGGCCGTATCCGATAGAGCCGCGTGGATTCGGCATGACCACGACGTACCCGGCGGCGGCGAACACCTGAGCATTCCAGCGATACGTCCACGAATAGCCCCAATACCCTTGAGGGCCTCCATGGATGAGCACGATCACGGGGTAGCGGCCAGCCGGCCGAAAGTCCGGAGGCTTGACGACAAAGCTGTGAACACGGGAGCCGTCGCTGCTATCCACCCAGAATTCTTCGAGTGGCGTGAGGACGTGACTGCTTAGTACGGAATCGTTCACGTGGGTCAGCGCAACCGGGACGCCCCCTTGGGATGAGGCGCGGTAAATCTCGACCGGTGAGGAGCCGGTCTGTTGCGTGTAGACCATCGTCTTGCCGTCACGACTCAGCTGCATTTCGTCGAGCACGCTGTCACCGCCGGCAGCGACCTGGCTGACGCCGCCGGTCACCGGAATCAACTGGATCCCCTGGCGCCCGCGGTCAACACTGGTATAGAAGAGCGCCAACGAATCGGGCGCCCAGGTGAAATTGGTCACCCAGCGGTCGAGCGTCTCGGTGAGGTTGTTGACCTTGCCGGAGGCTCGCTCGAGCACCATCAGCCGCCATCGGTCGCTCTCGTAGCCCGCACGAAACTGGGCACGCCAGGCCAAGTACTTGCCGTCGGGAGAATACCGGGGTGTGGCATCGGCCCCGGCTGTCGAGGTGATCTTCCGCCTCAGCCCTCCGCTGATCGCAACGACATAGAGATCGGTGTTCGTGCTCAAAGCTGGGACCGGATCCGCATTCATGGCGAAGCAGACTTCGGTGCTGTCGGGAGAGATATCGTAGTCGTCGATGCCTTCCAGCGAAAAGGGGGGTACGCCCCGGGAGCCCGGCGTCAGGTCCTTGGGCACCCCGCCGCCGGCCGGAACCACCAGAAGATGACTGCGGCGTTTGGACTGCCAAGTGGTCCAGTGGCGATAGAAAAGCTCGGTGTAGATGCGCGCTGTCGACGCGCCGGATTTGTCGCTGTCAAGATTCCTCTTATTGCAGCTCTCGTCGGCACCGCAGTCCGGGTACACGGCGGAAACAAAGAGCAGGTTTTTGCCATCGCGTGAAAACAGCTGCCCATCGGCCTCGGTCGAAAGAGTGGTAACCTGCGTCGCGTTACTTCCGTCGGGATCCATCAGCCAGATTTGGGATGATCCACTGCGGTCGGAAGTGTAGGCGATGCGCTTGGAGTCGGGCGACCATCGGGGCCGCTGGTTGTTCTCTCCGTCTTGTGTAATCTGGCGCGGCACGCCGCCCGCGAGCGGCACCAGCCAGATTTGCTGCGGTTTCTTGTTGGCCGTGACATCCACGGTTCCGAGCGTAAACGCCACCCACTTCCCGTCGGGCGAGATCTGAGGGTCGCTCATGCGCTTTAGCTCCATTAGCGCGTTCACGTCGAACGGCCGTTTCTGCGCGCAGAGCAGGGTTAAAGATGCGAAACACACAAAGAAGCAGCGGCACATACATGATGATTGTAACCCCGTGTGCTAGCATGGATTTTTCCAAAGATCTTGATTAAAGCCGTCAAAGGGACCAGGGACCTACTGCCTCCGGCCACGGAGGTGTGGAACCGCGTGGAGACCACGGCGCGCGAGGTCCTTGGCCTATACAACTACCAGGAGATCCGCACGCCAATCCTCGAGGAGACACAGCTGTTTGCGCGAGGCGTGGGCTCAGATACGGATATCGTTACCAAGGAAATGTATACGTTTGAGGACCGTGACGGCAGTTCGCTGACGCTCCGGCCGGAGAACACGGCCTCGGTGATCCGGGCTTACATTGAGCATCGCCTGGACCAGCGCCCGGGCGTGCAAAAGCTGTATTACATGGGACCGATGTTCCGCCGCGAGCGCCCCCAAAAGGGACGTTATCGCCAGTTCTATCAGATTGGTGCCGAAGCGATCGGCTCGGAGTCTGCCCTGATCGACGCTGAGGTGATCGCGATGGTGGTTGAAATTCTCGAGCGCGCCGGCTTGAGCGGGTTTCAGCTGCTGATCAATTCGGTGGGCGATCACGACTGTCGGCCGCAGTATGTGGAGCGGTTGCGCCTGGCGTTGGAACCCGTGGCGGCCCAGATGTGCGAGGATTGCCGGCGTCGCTCGCAAACCAATCCGCTGCGCGTCCTGGACTGCAAGGTAGAGCATGACCAGCCTATCATCGAGAGGCTTCCGATGATTGTCGATCACCTCTGCGACGGGTGCCGCGCGCATTTCGACGCCGTCAAGAAGCACTTATCCGATCTGGGCATCGCTTACGAAGTGCGGCCGCGGCTGGTGCGTGGGCTGGATTATTATATGCGCACCACGTTCGAGGTAGTTCATGGCGCCTTGGGCGCGCAGAATTCCGTGCTCGGCGGCGGCCGATACGATGGCCTGGCCGAGGCCCTTGGCTCGAAGGTGCACTCCCCGGGTATCGGCTTTTCGATCGGCGAAGACCGGCTGGTCATGAGCGTAGAACAGACGCAGGCTCCCAAGTCGCTCGATCTGTTCATCGCGCTACATAGAGATGCCGCCGTGCGCCACGCTCTGCTGTTGGCCAGAGACCTGCGCCGCGCCGGGCACTCGGTCGAGCTCGGCCAAGGAAGGCTTAAGCGCGCGATGGAACTCGCCGACAAGCTCGGCGCGCGGTTTGCCTTAGTTGTGGGCGACGACGAGATCGCGTCCGGCCGCTACCCGCTCAAGGACATGGCCACCGGCAAGCAACAAACCCTGACACCCGACGAGATCACCGCGCAGCTCGCCGCGAAAAACTAAAGACATTTCGATATGGAAACTTCACTGGATTTTCTGGGTGACCTCCGCCGCACACATAGTTGTGGAGTGCTACGCGCCTCCGATGAGGGTCAAGCCGTCGTGCTCATGGGCTGGGTGCACCGCCGCCGGGACCATGGCGGCGTCATTTTCGTGGATTTGCGTGACCGCGACGGCATCACCCAGGTGGTGTTTCACGAGGATGTAGGCCCGGCGGTTCACAGGCGCGCCGAGCAAGTGAGGCCGGAGTACGTCATTGCGGTGGAAGGCCGGGTCGCGCCGCGGGGGCCAGCGTCGGTCAATCCGAACCTGGCCACGGGCGCCGTCGAAGTGGTGGCCTCCCGAATCTGGATCCTCAACGAATCGCGTACTCCGCCCTTCCCCATGGAAGACCAGGTGGATGTGAGCGAAGACGTCCGCTTGAAGTATCGTTACGTGGATTTGCGGCGGCCCCACATGCAGCGGAACCTGATTTTGCGGTCGAAGGTAGCTTTTGTGACGCGTGAATTCCTCAACTCGCAAGGCTTCCTCGAGATTGAAACGCCCTTCATGACTCGATCGACTCCCGAGGGCGCGCGCGACTATCTGGTGCCAAGCCGCGTGCAGCCTGGCAGTTTCTATGCGCTGCCGCAATCTCCCCAGATCTTTAAGCAGCTCCTGATGGTGAGCGGCTTCGAGAAGTACTTCCAGATTGTGCGCTGCTTTCGTGATGAAGACCTGCGCGCTGACCGCCAGCCCGAGTTCACCCAGATCGATCTCGAGATGTCGTTCCCGCAACAGGAGCGCATCTATGAAGTGATCGAGCCCCTCGTTCAGCGAATCTGCCAGACCGCCGGCATCACCGTCAAGCTTCCCTTTCCCCGCCTGACGTACGCGGAAGCGATGCGACTCTACGGCATCGATAAACCCGACCTGCGCGTTCCACCGATGCATCCGGTCGAAGACCTGCTGCCCGAACTCGCTAATGCCGCGATGCCGCTGGTTGCGATCCACGTGCCGGAGACCGGCACGCCCAGCCGCAAGGAGCGTGACGAGCTAAAAGTGTTCGGCCAGGAGCGCGGCCTCCGGGTCTACGACGACGTCAAGCGCTTGGAGCGCGACCATGCCGGCGCCATCGCCAAAGTGCGCGAGCGCTGCGGCGCCGGCGACAACGCTCTTCTCATGCTGGCGACGTGGGCCGGGCAGCCCAAAGGCCAGCGTCCCGAGGAGACCGTACTCCAGGCCTGCGGTCAGTTGCGCCTCGAATGTGCTCAGAAATTTCAAGATCGGCACAAACTCCTCGACCCGCGCAATTTCCAGTTTCTGTGGGTGGTGGATTTCCCCATGTTCGAATGGGACGAGGAAGAGCAGCGCTGGAACGCAGCACATCATCCCTTCACCTCGGTCGACGATCAGGATCTCGACAAGCTCCTGACCGACCCCGCGCACTGCCGAGCCAAATCGTACGACATTGTGCTAAATGGGGTAGAGCTCGGCTCCGGCTCCATCCGTATTCACCGCCGTGATGTGCAGACAAAAGTTTTCGCCGCGCTCGGCTTCACCGACGAAGAAGCGCGACGCCGCTTCGGGTTCCTCCTCGATGCGCTGGAATACGGCGCTCCGCCGCACGGTGGCATCGCGCTCGGCCTCGACCGCCTGGTGATGTTCCTGGCTGGCGAAACTTCGATTCGCGACGTGATTCCCTTCCCCAAGACGGCACGCGGCACCGACCTGATGTGTGATGCTCCCGCTCCCGTGCCCGAGCGCCAACTGCGGGAACTGGGAATTTCTACGCGCGCCCAGGCAAAGTGAGCTGCGCGCAGCGGTGCCACAATGGGACTCATGAAGCCTCTTGTGGTTCTGTTGGCAGCCGCCGCTGTTATGCTTGATCTCACTCAACTGAAACAGATGAGCGCACGTTTCGCGCCCGCCAAGCTCGCCTATGACACGTCCGCACTCTCGAGGGGAGACCAGAAGGCGCTGGCCAAACTGATCGAGGCCGCACGAGTGTTGAACGTCATCTTCATGGACCAACTATGGAGCGGCGACCGCGCGCTGTACGCCCAGCTGCAAAAGGATACGTCACCGCTTGGCAGGGAGCGGTTGCATTATTTCTGGCTGAACAAGGGGCCGTGGTCGGACTTGGACGATCACAAGGCATTCATTCCCGGTGTGCCGGAACGTAAACCGCTCGGCGCGAACTTCTACCCCGAAGACATGACAAGGGAGGAGTTTGAGAAGTGGGTGAAGACGCTCAGCCCGGCCCAACAGCAGGAGGCTACCGGCTTCTTCACCGTGATCCGCCGCGATGACGAAAGGGCGCTGGTGGCGGTCCCTTACAGCAGGGCCTCCGGAGGGTACGGCCTCGATCTTCGAACGGCCGCCGGTCTGCTCAAAGAGGCTTCCAGACTCACCGATAACTCCTCACTGAGAAAATTCCTCAGCCTGCGGGCCGACGCGCTCCTTTCCAACGATTATTACGCCAGCGATCTCGCCTGGATGGAACTGGACTCGCCGCTCGACATCACGATCGGGCCGTATGAAACCTACAACGATGAGCTGTTCGGCTACAAGGCGGCTTTTGAGGCCTACATCACGATTCGCGACGAGCGGGATACCGACCGCTTGAAGGCCTTCGCCAGTCGTTTGCAGGAGGTCGAAAACAACCTACCGATCGACACCCGCTATCGCAACCCGAAGCTGGGCGCCGCCGCGCCGATTCGGGTGGTCAACGAGGTCTTGGCCTCGGGAGACGGCGCGCACGGTGTGCGCACGGCGGCCTTCAACCTGCCTAATGACGAACGCGTGGTCCACGAGAAGGGCAGCAAGCGCGTGATGCTGAAGAACGTGCAGGATGCCAAGTTCCGAACCATCCTGACACCAATCGCCGGGCGTGTGCTTCCGAAGGCCGACCAGCCTTCCCTCAGCTTCGATTCCTTCTTTGCGCACATTCTCGCTCATGAACTCAGCCATGGCATCGGACCCCAGCAGATCCAGGCGGCCGGCCACATCACGTCTCCCCGGCAGCAGTTGAAGGAGCTGTACGCCGCCGTGGAGGAAGCCAAGGCCGACGTCACCGGGCTGTTCATGCTGCAGTATCTCTACGATCATGGCCTCGACCACTCCTCCGACGCCGAGCGGCAACTCTACACGACGTTTCTGGCCTCCGCCTTCCGGTCCGTGCGCTTCGGCCAGATGGAGGCGCACGGTCGCGGTGTGGCCATGCAGTTCAACTACCTTAGCGATCGGGGCGCGTTCGTCGCCCACGCGGACGGCACCTTCTCGGTGGAGTTCGGTAAAATCAAAGGCGCCGTGCGAGACCTCGCGCATGATCTGCTGACTATCGAAGCCTTAGGTGATTACTCCGGGGCCAAACGGATGCTGGATACCCTGGCCGTGGTCCGACCGCCTATGCAGCGCGCGCTCGAGCGGCTGAAAGACATACCGACGGACATCGATCCCACCAACGAGTGAGTTGCATGCAAAAGACGCTTGTTGGAATTCTCGCGTGTCTCGTCGTGCCGCTGGTTTGGGCGCAGCCGCAGAATGTTCATCCGATCACCGGCCGTCAGTATGCCGGGGCCATGGGGATTGAAGGCGCTCCCTGGCTGGTGCGGTCCGAGCGCGAGCGGGAGGAGGAACCCGGCCGGGCGCTCGATGAGCTGAAGATCGTGAAGGGCTCGACGGTCGCCGACATCGGCGCCGGCGTGGGCTACATGAGCTGGCGGCTGGCGGAGCGGGTCGGCCCCACCGGCAAGGTCTACGCCAACGACATCCAGCCGCAGATGCTCGATCAGCTCCGCAAGAATGTCGAGCGGCGGCACCTCACCAATGTCGAGACGATTCTCGGCGAACCGGACGATCCCAAGCTGCCGCAAGGCCGCTTTGACCTAGTGTTGATGGTGGATGTCTACCACGAGTTCACCCATCCCCAGTCGATGCTGCGCCACATTCGGGAGTCGCTCAAAGCGGACGGCCGTGTGGTTCTAATCGAGTACCGCGCCGAAGACCCGAATGTACCGATCGTCCCCCTACACAAGATGACCGTCGAGCAGGTGAAGGCCGAGCTCGAACCGGAGGGACTCCACCTCGACCGGGTGATCGAGTCCTTGCCCCGCCAGCACATCTTGATCTTCACCCGGAAACCGTCGTAGAAGGCCAGCCCCAGGATCGAAGATCACCACGGGCCGGGTCCCAGAGAGCGCGCACGACGAACTGGGTCGTTGGAGGGTGCCGCAAGCCGCCACCGACGGAGCATTGTCCAGCGTGCGGAAGTTCTTTTTGACAGACGCTCCAGTTCTGTTAGCTCGCCGAGACACCCCCTAGGGCGCAAGATCGATCGACGGAGGTGCGTTCAACAGTCACGCAGGATGCGTGGAGGCTTGCTTCCGCCTTCGCTCGCCGATTACGCCCACGCACCGATTTGCCGCGATCATCGCCCCCGTCCATACACGGTGCCCTGGGTCCGAAAAGGATGCGCAGGAGCAGGACGGGATTGGGAAGCCGATGCCGTGTCTCCACCATGACGCACTAAACTAGTAGCAGTGTCTCCTGCGGCTATCCTGGCGCATGGTTTGAAGAAGTCCTACGGTTCGGTTGCTGCAGTCGACGGCGTCGATCTCGAAGTCCCCCGCGGCTCCTTCTTCGGCTTCCTCGGCCCGAACGGCGCCGGCAAGTCGACCACCATCCGCCTCCTCACCGGTCTAATCCCCGCCGATAGCGGCACGGTGGAGATCCTCGGGCGGCGGCTGCCTGAGGACGAACTCGAAATCAAAAGGCGCATCGGCCTGGTTCCGGACGAATCGTTGCTGTTCGACCGACTGACCGGGGCGGAATTCCTCGAATTTGTCGGTCGCATGTACGGCCTCGACCGGGCCACCGCCATCGATCGTGCAGGCGGTCTGCTCGACTTACTGGAACTCGCCAGAGATCGAAAAATCATCGGCGAATACTCCAAAGGCATGCGCAAGCGCGTGGCACTGGCCGCCTCGCTGATCCATCACCCGGAGTTGTTCTTGATGGACGAGCCGTTTGAAGGCGTGGACGCCGTGGGCGCGCGCCTGATGAAGGACATTCTCATCGACCAGGTCCGCCGCGGCGCGACCGTCTTCCTCACCTCCCACGTCCTCGAGGTCGTCGAGCGTCTCTGCGATCGCATCGCCATCATTAACCGTGGCACCATCGTGACTTCCGGCACGCTCGAAGACCTGCGCGCCAGCGGCGAGTCGCTTGAAGATGCCTTTGTTCGCGTGCTCGGCGCCGAACGTCAGCTGGAACGCCTCGACTGGTTATGATCGCCGCGATTTTACGCGCCCAGCTGTTGAGTATGCGGTTCGGAGCCAGGCAAGGCGCCGTGTTCAGCCTCATCATCGGCATAGTCTGGTACGGCTTCTGGTGTTTTGCCGCCTTCTCGATCCAGGAATTGGCCGGCTTGGTCGACGCCGCCACCCTGCGCCTCTGGATTCCCACCGGCCTGCTGTTAATCGGGTTGTACTGGCAAGTGGTGCCGATTTTTTCAGCCAGCATGGGCTCGGCGCTCGACATGCGCAAGCTCCTCGTATACCCTGTGCCGCACGGGCGGCTCTTCGTGGTGGAGACGCTCCTTCGCCTGACCACGACCCTGGAGATGACCCTGGTGCTCGCCGGAGGAGTAGTCGGGCTAATGCGAAACCCCGCGAGTGGCGCGTGGCGAACCGCTGGTGCCCGAGTCCTGGCGCCGACTCTGGTGTACGTTTTGTTCAATCTGTTTCTCGCATCTGGATTGCGCAGCCTGTTGGAGCGTTTGCTGTCGCGCCGCCGTCTGCGCGAAGTGCTGGTCTTCCTCCTGCTGATCGGCGTGACAGCGCCGCGGCTCCTCGTTGCAGCTGGTGTCGAATCGATCCCTCTCGGTGGCCTTGGCCCGGTCAGCCAGTTTGCCGGCTTGCCCTGGGCTGCGGCTGGGCGCGCGATGATGGGTGTTTCCGAGCTCGTGGCATGGCTCACACTAGGGGCCTGGACGATCGCGGCAGCCTGGTTCGGCCGGACGCAGTTTGAACGCAACCTGCGCTACGACAGCATGGCCTCCCAGGCCACGCCGCTGGCCACCGAACCGGCTCGCCCAGAAGGTTGGAGCGAACGGCTCTATCGCCTTCCCTCCCGCTTCTTTCGCGATCCCCTGGCCGGGATCATCGAAAAGGAATTGCGTTCCCTTTCACGCACGCCACGCTTCCGCATGGTCTTTGTGATGGGATTTTCCTTCGGCGTGATGGTCTGGCTTCCCATGGTCTTCGGCCGGCACGCGGATCGACAGAGTGCCATCGAACACAATTTCTTAGTGGTCGTCTCCGCGTACGCGCTCACGCTGCTAGGTCAAGTGACTTATTGGAACTGTTTCGGCTTCGATCGCTCGGCGGTCCAGTTCTACTTTGCCGCTCCGCTGCCAGTATGGCAGACGCTGCTCGGCAAGAACGTGGCGTCGCTGATCTTCATCTACCTGGAGGTGCTGATCCTGGTCGTGGTCACCACGGCGTTGCGGGTCGGAGTGGGGCTCCGTCCAGTCGCTGAAGCCTTGGTGGTCGTCGCCGTCTGTTCTCTGTATATGATGGCCTTCGGCAACATCAGCTCAGTCCGATACCCACGGCCCCTCACGCCCGAGCGCGTTTCCCAGGGGGGCGCTTCGAGCCGTTTTCAGGCGCTGGTCTTCCTCCTCTATCCGCTGGCTTTGTTGCCGGTCTTTCTGGCGTACCTGGCCCGGTACGCCTTCGATAGCGAGATGGCGTTCGGGGTGGTGCTCGCCCTAGCCGCCGCGATCGGTGGCGTGATGTACTGGCTCGGAATGGACTCAGCCGTAAAGACCGTTGCCACGCGCCGGGAGCAGATCCTGGCGGACCTATCGCGCGGTGAAGGACCCATCGCGACTTCCTGACGCTACTGCTTCTTGTTGAGCACGTCGACCAACTCTTGTACGGCCGCCGCGCTCTTGTGGAGCATCGCCTGTTCCTCAGCCGTGAGCTTGACCTGGTAGATCTGCTCGATGCCGCGCGCGCCCAGCTTGCAGGGCACGCCGACAAACAACCCCCTGATCCCGTACTCGCCCTCCAGATACGCGGCGCACGGCATGACTTTCCTCTTGTCTTTGAGTACGGATTCCGCCATTTCCACCGCCGCCGCCGAGGGCGCGTAGTAAGCGCTGCCGGTCTTCAGATATTTGACGATCTCGGCGCCGCCGTTGCGCGTCCGGTCGACGATGGCATCGATGGTAGCCTGAGACATCAGCTCGGTCAGCGGGATGCCGGAAACATTGCTCAGCCGGACCAGCGGCACCATGGTATCGCCATGGCCGCCCATGACCACGCCGACCACGTTTTCCACCGACACCTTAAGCTCGGCTGCGATGAAGGTGCGGAACCGGGCGCTGTCCAGGACACCGGCCATTCCAATCACCCGGTTCTTACTGAACTTCGACACCCAGTAAGCCGCCTGCGCCATCGCGTCCAGCGGGTTGGTCACCACGATGAGGATACAGTTGGGAGAATATTTCACGATCTGCGTAGTCGCAGTACGGACGACTTCGTAGTTCGCCACCAGCAGGTCATCGCGGCTCATCCCCGGTTTCCGCGGAAATCCGGCGGTGAGGATGGCGAGGTCGGAATTCGCCGTGGGCTCGTAGTCGTTCGAGCCCGTAATGCTGCAGTCGTAGCCCTGTACGGGGCCGGATTGGTACAGGTCAAGACCCTTGCCTTGCGGGACGCCTTCGATCACATCCACCAGGACGACGTCGGCGAGTTCCTTTTCGACCAGGCGCAGTGCGCAATTGGCGCCGACGTTGCCAGCGCCCACAACCGTCACTTTCTTTCGCAAGAGAATGGCTCCTTCGGGATGGAAAAACGGAAAAACGATTATATCAGCCAGTGGCGCTTAACTCGGGCTTCGGCAGGGCGAAGCGCGGCTATCGCGCTCGGCGCGCGCACACGGCTGGAGTTTTCCGCGGCCCCAATCCTCGCCGGTTGATAAAAACGACCACCGCTTTGCGCTCCGTACCACCAAGCTCGTGCGGTTGGAGGCAGTCTCCGATCACGCCCCGATCACGCCCAAGTTGCCCACTTCGCGGTGAAGGAGATTGACCGTGGCATTTCCTCCTCTTTTCGGCTGTCACCAAAAGGGCCGTGTCAGCGCGAACTCCGAGCCCATCATGCCTCTCGTTGGTGGCACCGCTTGCCCCTATGCCGCTCTGGGTTGAGCTAAAGTGGCGCCGCGCGCAGCAGTGCTCGCTCACCAGAGGGATCCACATCCGGGAGTGAAACTTCTCCGATGGTACTCGAGAGCCGTTCGACTTCGAGTAAGGCCGCGACCACGCGACCGATCGCCCGATCGAGTTCCTTGTCGTTTGGCTCACCTGGTGAGCTGGGCTCGAACCTGTTCGGTACTTATCTTTCTCCCGTCGCCAAGACCGTCTCCAGATACGGCGGCTCTTGTTCGCGATGCACAATGGCTGTCTCCACATTGCGGAATCCCGCGCCTTTCAAATAGCGCTCGATCTCTAGTTCCGTGAACCCCAGCCACAGATCGGCGTAGATCTCGCGGGCCTCTTCAAAGTGATGGCGGTTCAGGTCGAGAATTGCAATCTGCCCGCCGGGTTTGAGAATCCGCCACGCTTCCGCCAGTGCGCGCTCGGGATGGCGCGCGTGATGCAACGCCTGGCTCAGGAACGCCACATCTACCGTGGCACTGCGGATCGGTACGTCCTCCAGTTCGCCCAGCCGGTATTCCAGGTTTCGGATGCCATGCTTTTTGGCGAGTTCCGAGCCGAATTCCACCATCTTCTCGGAGTTGTCGATGGCGATCACCTTCTTCGCCCGCTGCGCCATTAGTTGTGAGATGGTTCCCTCCCCCGCCCCGAGATCCGCAATGACCAACGGAGGCATCAACTTGAGCAGCGCTTCGGCGATCCCCTTCCAAGACCGGCCCGGCATATACTGGCGGCCAAATTTACCGGCCAGCTCATCGAAGTAGCGGCGCACCTTGTCTTGCCGGCGGCGCAGCGCCAGCCGCAGGGCGTCGTGGTCCTGCTCCGCCTCTGGAACCTCCGGCCGAGCCCGTCGCAGCAGCTCCATCAGTTCGCGAGGCGCCATGAGGCGGTAAAAGGCATTTTTCCCAGTGCGCCGGTCATCCACCAGGCCGGCTTGCTTCAGCTGCGCCAGGTGCGTCGAGATCTGGCTTTGTCCCTTGCCGAGGATCTCCTGCAGTTCCGCTACCGAGAGCTCCTCCCGCTCGAGTAACAGCATGAGCCGCAATCGGTTAGGGTCGCCGGCCAAGCGCAGGGATTTGAGGATTGACGCCATCGGAAGAAATCATCTAATATCAATGTATCAAGATTTCCCGATGCGAGGCTATCCCAAAATATGAGTACCGCGACATTGAACGCCAGCGAATTCAAAGTAGCCGACCTCTCTCTGGCCGGCTGGGGCCGCAAGGAGATTTCGATTGCCGAGCACGAAATGCCGGGACTCATGTCCATCCGGCTCAAGTACGCCCAGCAGAAGCCACTCGCCGGCGTCCGCATCACCGGCTCGCTGCACATGACCATTCAGACCGCCGTACTCATCGAGACGCTGACCGATCTGGGCGCATCGGTGCGTTGGGCCAGCTGCAACATCTTCTCCACCCAGGACCACGCGGCGGCTGCGATTGCCGCTCGCGGTATACCGGTCTTCGCCTGGAAAGGCGAGAGCTTGGAGGAATACTGGTGGTGCACGGATCAGGCGCTCAGTCATCCCGAAGGCAAAGGGCCCGAGCTGGTGGTCGATGACGGCGGTGACGCCACGCTGCTGATTCACAAGGGCTACGAACTCGAAAGCGGGAGCCAGTGGGTGAACGCGCCCTCCGAGAGCCACGAAGAGAAAGTCATCAAGGACCTGCTCAACAGGATCCACGAGCAGAACCCGACGCGCTGGCACGATTTGGCGAAACACTGGCGAGGCGTCTCCGAGGAGACCACCACTGGTGTCCACCGCCTTTACAAGATGCAAGAGGCTGGCACGCTGCTGGTTCCCGCCATCAACGTCAACGATTCGGTGACGAAATCCAAATTCGACAATCTCTACGGCTGCCGCGAATCGCTCGCGGACGGCATCAAGCGCGCCACCGACGTCATGATGGCCGGCAAAGTCGCCGTCGTTTGCGGCTATGGCGACGTGGGCAAAGGGTCGGCGCACTCGCTGCGCGGCATGGGCGCGCGCGTGGTGGTCACCGAGATCGACCCCATCAACGCGCTGCAGGCCGCCATGGAAGGGTTCGAAGTCACCACCGTCGAAGACACTCTCGGCCGCGGTGATATCTACGTCACCTGCACCGGCAACGTGGATATCATCACCTTGGAGCATATGTCGAAGATGAAGGACCAGGCGATCGTGTGCAACATCGGCCACTTCGACAACGAGATCCAGATCGATCGCCTCGCCGCCTCCGGCGCCAAGCGGACCAACATCAAACCGCAGGTGGATATGTACACCTTCCCCAACGGCAACAGCATCCTCATCCTGGCCGAAGGCCGCCTGGTCAACCTGGGCTGTGCCACCGGCCATCCGAGCTTCGTGATGAGCAACAGCTTTTCCAACCAGACTCTGGCTCAGATCGATCTCTGGAGGAACAAGGACACCTACCGGCCAGGCGTCTATACGCTTCCCAAGAAACTGGACGAGGAAGTCGCCCGCTTGCACTTGGATAAGATCGGGGCTAAGCTGACGACGCTATCCGCCAAGCAGGCCGGGTACCTCGGCGTGCCGGTGGAAGGCCCCTACAAGCCGGATCACTACCGGTATTAGAATGAAACACTGACGGTTTGGCGAAAGCCGCAGGAGGAGAACTTGGCAGACAATCAAAGACACTTATTCACTTCGGAATCCGTAACCGAAGGGCATCCAGACAAGATCGCCGATCAGATTTCCGACGCCATACTCGACGCCGTCCTCGCCGAGGATCCGACCGGCCGCGTCGCCTGCGAGACGCTGGTCACTACCGGCACCGCCATCGTGGCCGGAGAGATCACTACGAAGGCCCACCTCCACGTTCCGAAGATCGTCCGCGGCACCATCGAGTACGTCGGCTACAACGACGCGAGCTACGGGTTTGATTGTCATACCTGCGGCGTTCACGACCTGATCCAGACGCAGTCACCAGACATCGCGATGGGCGTGGACACCGGCGGCGCCGGCGATCAGGGCCTCATGTTCGGCTATGCCTGTGACGAAACGCCGGAATTGATGCCGCTGCCGATCATGATGGCGCACAAGCTGGTGCAGCGCCTCTCCCTAGTGCGCCGCGAGGGCATTCTCGAGTTTCTCCGCCCCGACGGCAAAAGCCAGGTCTCGGTCGAGTACGTTGGCAACCAGCCCAGGCGCATCGAGGCGGTGGTCATTTCGACGCAGCACGCGCCGGAAGTTGGTACCGAAGAGCTGCGTCAGGCAGTCAAGAAGCAGATCATCGACGCCGTTGTGCCGTCGAACATGGTCGATTCCCAAACCAAGTACCATATCAACCCGACGGGACGCTTTGTGGTTGGCGGCCCGCACGGCGATACTGGCGTCACCGGGCGCAAGATCATCGTCGACACGTACGGCGGCATGGGCCGGCACGGCGGCGGTGCCTTCTCCGGCAAGGATCCGACGAAGGTCGACCGTTCCGCGTGCTATATGGCCCGCTACATTGCCAAGAATCTGGTCGCCGCGAAGCTCGCTTCGCGATGCGAGGTCCAACTGGCGTATGCCATCGGCGTAGCCGAACCGGTTTCAGTCACCGTCAATACGTTCGGCACCGGGACCGTCGCCGATTCGCGGTTCACCAGTCTGGTCCGTGAGAACTTCAAGCTGACTCCCATGGGCATCATCGACGCCCTCAAGCTTCGCCGTCCGATCTATCGCAAGACCGCGGCCTTCGGCCACTTTGGCCGCACCGAGGAAACCTTCACCTGGGAAGCCACCGACAAAGCCGCGGCCCTCAAAGAGCAGGCCTCGGCCGTACTCGCTTCGGCAAAATAACTTCTTTCCGCGCACGCCCGGCTTTCGCCGGGCCTGTCCCGATGGCGGCTACATCAGGGCGGTCGCGGCTTCATCCAAAAACCACTCCGCCCCCCGGTCGATCAGTTGGGAGGGATACTTTTTCGGTTCGAGCGGCGCTTGAAACACGGCCCGCACGGCTTCGGCCTTGTCGGCTCCCGCCCCAGGTAAACCACATGGCGTGCTGCGAGCAGCGGCCCCGGCAGCAAGGTGACCCGCCACTGGCGGGATTGTGGCGCGAACACGGCCGCCGCAATGCCCGCGCGATCGTCGAGGAGCGGCTCTCCCGGGAACAGGCTGGCCGTATGAGCAGCCGCACCCATTCCACACTGCACCACGTCGAAAGGCGGCATCTCGTCCGGCTCCAGACTGAAAAACCGGCGGATCTGCTC
>JAGWQP010000103.1 GCA_028876805.1 Acidobacteriota bacterium
AAACGGCCTCATTCGGCAAGAGTTTAGCCTGGTTTTGGCCCACGGTGGCCCCATCGGCGCCGGAAGGGTTCGGTTTAGCCTCTCGCGGCCTCACAACCCCCAGAAATGCCGTTCTTCCAATCGATTCCGGAGACACTTCTCCCGCGAGCGGAAGGATATAGGGAGAGCGATCACTTCGGAAGATGAAAGAAGGCTGTTAGACGCTATCAAGCGAAGCCGCTCTGCGGCGCTGTTGCCTCTCTTTGTACTCTCAATCGATTCGGGTCTTCGTGCGAGCGAGGTGCGGGCACTACGGTGTGCGGACCTAGACCTGAAATGGAAAGATCAAGTTATCGACTCTGGCATTCTGACTGTGCCCACGAGCAAAACCGATGCGGGAGCCGGCCGCACCGTTCCGCTCACCAAGCGGACTTGCGCGGTCCTAACGCTCTGGCTGTCACGCTTTCCGGAAGCTGATTCAGCCAGCTACGTTTTCCCACGCCACGCGGTGGGATTCGCGGGCAATAAGCGAATCGCCTCCGTTCACGACGTAGATCTGAGCCACCCGACTGGTCAATGGAAAAAAGCGTGGAAGATAGCCTGCAAGTCCGCCAAAGTCTCGTATCGGTGGCATGACTGTCGTCACACGTTCATCACTCGCCTTTGCGGAGAATCCTAACGTGAGCGAGGAAACGATTCGTGCACTCGCCGGCCATGTCTCGAAAAAGATGCTCGAACGCTACAGCCATATCCGCATTTCGGCCAAGCAAGTCGCGATCGCGGGTCTTGAGCAGGCATTTTCCACCATTTCGGAGGAAAAACCCGATCAAGGCCGGGCACAAAATTGGGCACAATCGCGGACGCCCGATGAGAAGGAAATTCGTAAGTAGTTGATTTTATTGGTGGACGCACCTGGACTTGAACCAGGGACCCCTTGCATGTGAGGCAAGTGCTCTAACCGGGCTGAGCTATGCGTCCACCGCGAGTCGCGATTATCTCGCCGAGTGGCGCTCGTGACAAGATGCGCCGCCTACTTGTCATAAACATTGGAAATGTCCGCAGCATAAACATTTAAGGATGTCCGCCCTTTGGGGTAGAGCCGCGCGATGGAGAACATCGAGCGGCGGGTGCGGCGGGAGGCGCGGGCGATGACGCGGCGGGAGGTGATCACGAAAGTGCTTGCCCGCCAGTTAACCTGGCTACAAGCAGCCCAGGTGCTGGGAATCACGCCGCGGCACATGCGGCGGGTCCGGCGAGTAATCGAGCGCTACGGGATGGAAGCGGTGCTGGCGCAGCCGCGGGGGCGGACCCGCCGGCGGCGGATCCGGGCCGGGACCATCGAACTGCTCATCCGGCTCAAGCGCGACGTCTACGCGGACTTCTCGGTGCGGCACTTTTACGAGCAGGTCACCGAGAAGCACCAGGTCAAGGTCTCCTACAACTGGCTGCGGCTGATGCTGCAGGAAGCCGGGGTGGTGGAGAAAGAACCCGCACGCGGCAAATACCGGCGCCGGCGCGAACGGCGGCCGATGGTGGGCATGCTGGTACACCTGGACGCCTCGACCCATGAATGGATCGTGGGGTTACCGAGGCAGGACTTGGTGGTCGCGCTCGACGATGCCGACGGGCGCATCCTGTACGGTCGCTTCTTTGCCCAGGAAGGGGTGGCCTCGACCTTCGCCGCGCTGGACGGGGTGCTGCGCCGCTACGGCCGGTTCCTGGAGCTGTATACCGACCGCGGCAGCCACTTCTGTCACACCGCGCAGGCCGGACACGGACCGGCCGAGGAGCAGAACGGGCAGGTGGCCCAGGCACTTCGCGCGCTCGGCATTGGCCAGATCCTGGCCCGCTCGCCACAGGCCCGCGGGCGCAGCGAGCGCGCGTTCGGCACCATCCAGGGGCGCTTGCCGCAAGAACTGCGTCTCAATGAGATCACCGACTACCCCACCGCCAATCGCTACCTGGAGCAGGTGTTCATCCCGGACTTCAATCGTCGTTTCACGGTCCGGCCGGCGCACAAAGAGAGCGCCTTCGTCAAGCTGGCGGGTATCGAGTTGGAGCTGGTGCTATCCGCACGCGAGGAACGGGTGGTGCGCAACGACAACACGGTGGGGTACCACAAGCTGATTCTGCAGTTACCGCCGAGCAGGTACCGGGCCCATTTCGTGCGCTGCCCGGTCACCGTCCATCAGTTCTCCGATGGTCAGCTCGGGGTCAGCTATCAGGGCCGTTTGCTGGCGCGCTACGACTGCGACGGGGAGCTCTTACACCCCGCCACTCCCAACACGGTACGCGCCGCCAGTGTGCAGCCGCCGAGCCAACCAACGCCGTCCCCGCCGCTGCACCGCACTGGCGGACGCGATCCAGGCTCTCACATTTTCCCGCCCGCACCCCGCAAGCGAGTGAGGGCGCGGGCGGAAAAATGTCTATCAGTCAGACCGCCAATTCCACTTCCGGAGGTGATTCACCGTGTCCTGCTGTTCCGCTTTGATCTCCCACCAGCGGACATTCTTAAATGTTTATGACCCGGACATATTAAAATGTTCCGGACAGATGCGCCGCCTACTTGTCATAAACATTGGAAATGTCCGGGGCATAAACCTTTACGACGTCCGACCTCTGCGGTCGAAGGAGCTGAACGCGCTAAGGCACACCTCGGCCTTGCGCATTTCCGTTCCTGGACGCCATTGAC
>JAGWQP010000104.1 GCA_028876805.1 Acidobacteriota bacterium
ACCGAGCCGGTAAGATGAACTGTACAAGATTACCGGAATTCAACCTTGCCGAGAGTGTCTGGTCGACAAGACTGATCGAAACCAGGTTATGGCTCCCAAGAGGTGTGATGTAGTGCACGGTTTCGTCTTGCACCCAGTAGGCCACGGCAGTGCGCACCGAATGGTCCTTGAGCGCGATGAAGAACTCGACGCGATCCGCGACCTCTTCTACCGCCGTGGAGTCTCGCATATCCGGTAGCGGACATCCCTCCCCTCCCGAACGCTGTGCGGCGCTCTGGAAAGGTGTAGGCGGCGCATCCAAATGAACTTGCAGCGGAGGGCCCGCGTACGGTGCGGGCATGATCGGATCCGGGGGCGGGCCTGGATACAAGGGACTGAGAGGCGGGGACTCACCACCATACGGCGGGTCCTCGGGAGGGTTTTCACTGCCCACATAAATCGGGTAAGGCACAGGATACGCAACAATGGGTTCGTTCCCCGGTCTTGGGGACTCGAAAGAATTGTGACTACCCGTCCACCCGGGATGTGAAGGCGGCGGCCGAATCAGTGAGGGCGAAGGTATCGGCGCCGGATTTCCCGGAAGACGGGCGCCAAAACCGCCCCGCCGCTGGGCGGCAGTTTCAAGGCACATTATCACCAGCAATCCTGCTACGGCGCAGAGCCTCACAGGTTGATCGATTCCGCCGAGAGGGCATTGATCCATGAGTAGGGGTTGTATAGGAGACTGGAAAACTTGCCCGAACCCGGTTGGCTGATCTCACATCCAAGCGTTGCGAGCTTCCCAAAAGGTTGTAGTCTCTGTCTTTCGAGGCATTTTCTTGTTGATTCTGCTCAACTTATCTGTGCCTCTCGCCTGCCGGGCGAACCCTCGCCTGATCCTGAAAGCGGCTCTTTTAAGCCTGCTTGCACCCACAAGCCTCGACGGTTTTCTTCCCGGCCACGCTCGAATGGTGGTAGTTGACGGCGCCAATCCTTGCGCGCTTTTGACCTCGAGCCAGCAAGACACATGGATCGATAGTTACCGGCCCTGCGTGAGTCGGCGCAATTTAAGCTCCCAACGCGTTTATTGACTCTGGCTCGAGCGAAACCGCAGCACCGAACCGATTATTTCCGGATTGGGCGAATCCAACAGCCATGCCCACGCTGCTACATGTGAACGCGGTCCTTCTCATTCTGGGCACGACGCATTCAAGAACGTCGCTGTCGGAAATCACTCTGTCGAGTCTTGAGGGTGAAGGGACGCGTGTAGTATTTGGGGTCATCGAAGGTAATCTCTAGATCCATGTGGCCGAGATCGCGGCGACGATACCGCTCGGTGATGCGCATCGATTCGCAGCCGCAAATTGTCCGGGCCTGCGATTCGTTGGAGGCCGCTACAGCAAAAAAGGCCAGTCGCTCTCGCGGCTGCGCCTTGTCGCCGTGCAGGATCAGGTATGCGATCAGCAACTGCAGACGGTTCGTGTTGACCGTGACCGGGCTTCCTGATAAGTGATCCGCAGGTTGCCGAACAGATTGATTCGTAGGGCACTGATCTTCGTAATTTATGACGTTTGAGTACGACCAAGCCGGCCAAAGAATCGCTCGCGGGCTTTCGGGAAGCTTAAAAACGGTTCGCACACGACTGGGCAATGGCCAGCGTCCGGCGACCCCCACGATGGTTGGATGTGGCCAGCCCCTAGCGATTGCAAGCGCAACCTCAGGAAACCCTAGATCCAGTTCCTATCCGCCGGGTCGGTTGCCGGCGCTACAATAATAACCGCGATGAGCCCACGACGACGTGAATTCCTCTACACTCTCGCTAAGGGTGCCGCGCTTGGTATATCCCGGGCGGCTTTCACTCAGGCGAGCGCCACCCTAGAGAAGCTCACCGAGAAGGTGGCGCTGATTGCCGGGGCGGGTAACAACATCGTCGCCCTGTCGGGCGAAAGCGGACATCTCCTTGTCGATTGTGGCGACGCTGCGCACGCGCAGGATGTTCTCTCCCTTGTGGGTGCAATCAAGACGGTCATCAATACGCACTGGCATCTCGAATCGACTGGAGCCAATGAGGCGATGGTCAAGGCCGGCGCGAAACTGGTCTCAAGCGTGGACACCCAACTTTGGATGACCAGGGAGATCATTCACGATTGGGAGAAGAGGACTTTCCCGCCACGTGCGAACGAAGCTCGGCCTAAGGAGACCTTCTACACCACAGCTATCACCACCTTCGCCGGGGAGAGCGTAGAATACGGTGTCCTGCCGTTTGCGCATACGAGCGGCGATACTTACGTCTACTTCACGCAGTCCAACGTTCTGGCGGTCGGCGATGTCGTGCAGCCTGGCAGGCTTCCGATGCTCGACTGGTCCACCAATGGCTGGATCGGCGGAATGCAGGAGGCGCACCGGACCCTGCTTCGTCTTGCCAATGACACGACCAGGATCGTGCCCGGCGTCGGGCCGGTGATGACCAAGGCCGACCTGCAGGCGAGTCTCGATACGGTGACCAAGATCCGCGAGCACCTGGTTAAGCTCATCAAGCAGGGCATGGGCCCGAAGGATATGATCCAGGCGAGGGCTATGAAGGACTTTGAAAGCCAGCTCGCGGGCGACCCGGATGAGTTCATCTATACTGCCTACCGGGGGCTCTGGGCTCACGCTCGCGAGCTCGGCGGCATCGTATAGTCGCCATAAACAATTGGTCCGGTAACCAGCGGCCTCGTATTCCCGCCAAGATATAATGTGGAGCGGACGCTGTTGATGATGCGTAACTTACTGCTCGCTGCATGGGCGGCGGTCGCCCTGGGTGCAGCGGCGCAACACGCCGATAAACAGGCGCCGGACACCGCTGATGCAAATCAGGCGCTCATCAAACGCTACTGCGCCACTTGCCATAATCAAAAACTTCGCACCGCGAAACTGGCGCTCGATGTGCTCGATCTCACCCACCCGGAGAAAAACGCTCTGATCTGGGAGAGGGCTATTCGGAAACTGCGCGGAGGCATGATGCCACCTCCCGGCGCACTCCGGCCGCCTGTTGAAGCGGTGAATGCGCTGGCCGCCTACCTAGAGGCCTCTCTCGACAGGGCGGCCGCAACGAATCCCAACCCGGGCAGCGTCCGGATCCACCGCCTCAACCGCGCCGAGTACGCGAACGCAATACGCGATCTGTTCAGCGTTGAGGTGGATGCGGCTGCCCTGCTGCCCACCGACGACATCAGCGATGGCTTCGACAATATCGCGGGCGTGTTGAAGGTGTCGCCGTCGTTCCTGGACCAATACATCATGGCGGCCCGCGCCGTTGTCAAGCAGTCGATTGGAACGCCGGTGACTGACAATGAAGCGAAGACGACGCTGCGGGGGATCGATCCGAACGTGCCGCTGCCTCCCGGTGCTCGTAGCGGGATCACCGCCGAGTACGTAGCTCCGTATGGGGGCGACTACGAACTCCGCGCAACGGCAAATCCTACGGTCTTCACCGTCGATGGAGCGGCCGTCGACACCAGGGGCCGCACGCACCTGAAGGCGGGGCCACACACGATTGTCTCAGCGATGGCCGGCCACAGCCTGGCCGAGAGCGAAGGCGAATTGTTCGGATTCATTCCGGGTGCAGCGGGAACCGGCTACGCCAGCACGGGTATCGTGCCCGGAGGCTCCATCGTTGTCAGCGGTGGCGCGAATAGCCGCGTCCTTGGAACCATCGCAACCGTCAGTGTAGATGGGCCGTTCAACCCTACCGGCGACCCCGTCGACACCCTCAGCCGTACCCGCATCTTCATCTGCCGTGCGTCCGATCCGAAGCAGGAAACACCCTGCGCCTCGCGCATCCTGTCGAAGATGGCGCGGAAGGCATTCCGGCGCCCGGTTACCTCAGAAGACCTTGCGCCGCTGATGCGGTTCTATAACGAAGGCCGAAAGGCCGGCTCGTTTGAAGCCGGCATTGAGAACGCGATGGTGGCTATGCTCGCGAGCGCCAAGTTCCTCTATCGCGTCGAGCCGCCGCCGGCCGGGGCAAGCCCCGGCAGCCTCTACCGGCTCAGCGACACCGAACTGGCGTCCCGCCTCTCCTTCTTCCTGTGGAGCAGCATCCCGGACGACGAACTGCTCGCCGTGGCCGAGCAAGGAAAGCTGCGCGATCCCCAGGTACTGGAGCACCAGGTGCGACGCATGCTGGCCGACTCGCGCGCCAAGACCCTGACCACCAACTTCGCGTTTGAGTGGATGAAGGTGCGGGACATGGACTCGATGGAGCCCGACCCGTACGTGTATCCGGCCTTCGACCGTGCATTGCGAACGGCGCTCCGCAAGGAGATGGAGTTGTTCGTCGACAGTGTCTTCCGTGAGGACCACAACGTGGTCGATCTTCTCAGCGCGAACTACACGTTCCTCAATGAGCGGCTGGCGGCTCACTATGGTATCCAAAACGTACGCGGTGACGAGTTCCGCCGCGTGACCCTCGCCGATCCGAGCCGCTTCGGCCTGCTCGGCAAGGGCGCGGTGCTGATGGTGACCGCCTATCCGAACCGCACTTCGCCGGTTCTGCGCGGATCCTACATTCTCGAGAACATCCTGGGCACGCCGCCCTCGCCGCCTCCGCCGAACGTCCCGCCGTTCAAGGAGAACAAGGAGGGCGAAAAAGCGAAGACGGTTCGAGCCATCCTTGAAGAGCATCGTGCAAATCCGACGTGCAACGCCTGCCACGGCGTGATGGACCCGCTTGGGTTTGCGCTGGAGAATTTCGATGCTATCGGCACCTATCGTACGATGGATCGCTTCACCCGCACAAACATCGACACCGGCGGGAAGCTGGTGGACGGAACGGCATTGACCGGCCCGAGCGATTTGCGCGCGGCGCTGCTGAAGCGCCAGAGCCAGTTCGTCCAGACCTTCACGGAAAAATTGATGACTTATGCCCTGGGCCGCGGGGTGGAGTATTACGACATGCCCAATGTCCGGAAAATTGTGAGGGATGCCGCGCGCGACGACCACCGCTTCTCGTCGGTCGTGAGAGGCATTGTGAACGCGCCCGAATTCCAGTCAAGCATGGTGGAACTGACCGAGCAGCCACCGGGCCCCAAGGAAGTCGCCGCCAGGTAGAGAAGTTACAAGGAGTCATCGAATGTTCGTTACCAAGAAGCACTTAACGCGCCGGACCGTGTTGCGGGGAGCGGGGACGGCTCTGGCGCTGCCGCTGCTCGACGCCATGATTCCCGCAAGCACCGCCTTGGCGGATACGGTGGCGAACCCCACCCCTCACCTGGGGTTCATCTACTTCCCGCATGGCGCGGTACAGGACAAGTGGACGCCCAAGGGTCAGGGCAAGATCGAGGAGTTTGGCGAGATTCTAAATCCGCTCGACAAGTACAAATCGATGACCACCGTCTTCAGCAACATCGATAACCAGGCGCCCCTGGGGCCGGTGCACGCACTGGCGCCGGGAACGTGGCTCAACTGCGTGCATCCGGCGATCAGCCAGGACCCGCACGCCGGAACCACTGTGGATCAGATCGCCGCGCAGCACATTGGTCAGGACACGCCGCTGCCTTCGCTTGAGGTGGCGATGGAAAACCACGGCGGCGGCGGCTTTTGCGACCGCGACTACGGCTGCTCCTATGCGGCCACGATTTCGTTCCGCTCACCCACCACGCCTCTGCCGATGGAGGTCGATCCGCGGAAGCTGTTTATGCGGCTGTTTGGCCAGGGGGACAACGCGGGGGAGCGCGTGCGTTTGTCCCATCAGTATGCGTCGCTGCTCGATTTGGTAGGGGGCGAAGCCAAGGACCTAGAGCGAGTGGTTGGGCCGTCCGACAAAGCCATGCTCTCCGATTATCTAGAAAGCGTTCGCGAGATCGAGCGCCGTATTCAGAAAATGGAAGCCCGCGATCTATCCAAGGTCAACCTCCCCGATGCTCCCAAGCCGGGGGCGCTTCCGTTCAACGAGCGCATCGGGCTGATGTTCGACCTCGTAGCCTTGGCGCTGCAGGCCAACATGACCCGCGTGTTCAGTTTCATGATGGCGGCGGAAGTCAGCGGCCAGACCTATAATTTCATTGGCGTGCCCGATGCGTTCCACCCGCTCTCGCATCACAACAACGAGCAGGCCAAGATGGACCGGCTGGCGAAGGTGCAGGCCTATCACACTCAGGTTTTCGCGAAGTTCCTGGATAAGCTCGCCAAGATGCCGGACGGTGACGGCACCATGTTGGAGCATTCGCTGTTCCTTTACGGCAGCAACATGGCTAACAGCAACGCGCACAACCATTACCCGCTGCCGACGGTGCTAGTGGGCGGTTGGAAGACCGTGAAGGGCGGCCAGCACATCGTGCCTCCGGAGCGCACGCCACTGGCCAACGTGCTGCTGACCCTGCTCGACCGCGTGGGGATCCCACAGGAGAAGCTGGGCGACAGCACCGGGGAGCTGATGGAGGTCTAGCGCGCCGTGAAAGCCCTGGTTGTCGCCGCGCTTGCGGCCATGCCGCTGTTTGCGGCCGAGGTGCCCGTTCCGGGCGCTACGCTCGTGAACGCGATCAAATCGGGCCAGCGCTCGACGGCGATTGACTTGATTGCGAACAAATCGGTCGACGTCAACGTGGCGGAAGCCGACGGCTCGACGCCCCTGCTATGGGCAGCTCACTCGAACGACACCGATCTGGTCACGAGGCTGTTGAAGGTTGGCGCGAGGCCTACTGTCCGCAATCGGCTCGGATCAACGCCGCTCCTAGAAGCGGCGTTCAACGCGAATACCGAAGCGATCAAGGCCCTCCTTGACGCGGGCGCGGATCCCAAAGCCGCCGGAGCAGACGGTGAGACCCCGCTCATGCTCGTCGCGCGGTCGGGCAATGTCGCCGCCGCGAAGCTGCTGCTGGACAAGGGCGCCGATCCGAACGTCAGGGAAACGCGGCGCGGGCAGACCGCGTTGATGTGGGCGGCTGCCGCGAGCCACGGCCCGACGATGCGCGAACTGTTGGCCCGCGGCGCACAGGCGGACGCAGCTTCCGACACCGACCTGATGACGCCGCTGGTCAGTGCGGAGCCGCGCGCCCAGCCTCGTCCGCCGGGGGGAATGACCGCGATGCTGTTTTCGGCCCGCGAAGGCTGCATGGATTGCGTCAAGGGGCTGGTGGACCACGGCGCGAAGCTCGACCTGGCGGACCCCGAGGGCGTGACCCCTCTCATCTCGGCTCTGTTCAACGCCCATTTCGACGTCGCCAAATACCTGATC
>JAGWQP010000105.1 GCA_028876805.1 Acidobacteriota bacterium
ATTCGCGTTCAGATCGCCGTTCCGCAGAAACTCGAACAGATCGCCATGAAATTCGTTGGTGCCGGATTTTGTAACCGCATTGACGGTAGCGGTTGAATGGTAGCCGTATTGCGCAGGAATCGCACTGGTCTCCACCTTGAACTCCTGCAAGGCATCCGGGAACGGCAAAGGGAGGCTGAGGTTATTATAAGGATCCTGGTGTATCAGACCGTCCAGCGAGTAGGACACCGAATCCGGCGCACCGCCTGCCACGGAAACGACCACTGTGGGGTAGTTCCGCACGGTGTTCAATGACGCCGTCCCGGGGTAGTTGGCCATACCGGCCAGGAAGATGAGTTCATGGACCTCGCGCCCGTTCAAGGGCATCTCGAGGACGCGCGCAGTGTCCACCACCTGCCCCACACTCTGCGTGCGGGTCTCCACCTGGATCGCCGCAGCCTCGACCGTCACCTGCTCGCTCACCGAGCCTACTTTCATGCCGACGTCAAGGGTTGGTGCCGTGTTGACTTCCAGCACGATTCCGGATTGCGCGTACTTGTTGAAGCCCTCCTTGGTGACTTCCAGCAAGTAAGGGCCGATGGGCAGATTCGGGAGCACATAACCGCCGTCGGCTCCGCTAATCGCTGTGCGGCTGACGCCGGTCGCGGTCTGCGTCGCCTTGACCGTGGCGCCTGGAATCGCAAGTCCGCTCGCATCCCGGATCGTGCCGTTAATCTGTGCCGTCTGAGCCAGCGCGACGGTACCTGTCAGCAAGAGAGCAAAAGACAGTAGTATTCGAGTACGCATTGACCCCATCTCCTCCAATGGGTGTAGCTTTTCACCTTTTGTAAGTAGTTGTCAAGGGGAGCGGATTTGGGCTATTGAGAGCTGCATTTCCTTGCCCTTCTTGTTTCAGAAACAGCCCTCCGACACCGACGCTGGACGCGGTGCCGGCCCGTGCCAGGGCACGTCGGCCGGGTGCACTCAGTGATATGCTGGTGCCCATGTTCCATCGAACACTGCGTCTGGTATTGCCCGCGGTGGCGTTCACCGCGCTGGTCGTTTTGCCGTTTTCAGCCGCGCAATCGGGCCGCCCGGCGGCGCCGAAATCGCCACGCCTGTATGTGCTCGATTGCGGCAAGATCACGGGAGTCGGCGCGGCGGCCTTCGGTTTCAACGACGGCGACCTCGCCACCACCGACATGATCACGCCGTGCTTCCTCATCGCGCATCCCCGCGGGACGCTCATGTGGGACACGGGCGAGATTCCGGATAGCGCTGTCAAGACGGACGGCACGCCCACCAAACAGGGCGCCTTCACCGTTTCCCGGCCGCTATTGCCGCAGCTCGCCGCGCTCGGCTACACGCCGGCGAACATCACCTACCTGGCGCTGTCGCATTATCACACCGATCACGTAGCCAACGCCAACTCCTTTACCAACTCCACGTGGCTCGTGCAAAGAGTGGAGCGCGATGCCATGTTCGCGCCGCGGCCGGCCAACGAAAAGAAGGGCGCCGGCACACCCAATCCGTCGTACTACACGGCCCTACAGAACGTCAAAACTACCGTCATCCAGAACCAGGATCACGACGTGTTCGGCGACGGAACCGTGGTCATCAAGTTCACGCCGGGGCATACGCCCGGCCATCAGTCGTTATTTCTGAAGCTGGCCAAGACCGGCCCGGTAGTGCTTTCGGGCGACCTCTACCACTACCCAGAAGAGATGACACTCAAGAAGATCCCGTCGTTTGACTTCGATAAAGACGAAACGGCGAAGAGCCGGGCGGCGCTCGAAGCTTTCGTCAAAAAGACCGGAGCCGAGCTTTGGATCCAGCACGACGCGATTGCCGGCGCCAAGCGCAAGATCGCCCCCGCCTATTACGAGTAAGTGGCGCGTCGCCGTCAGCGTCCCTATGGAAACGGATTCGCGAGCGGCTTCAGCTCCGGTTGCGCTCCGTCCGGAAGCGGATGGCGGTCCACATTCAAGGCCTTGGACACAATGTCATACCAGCCGCTCAGCCCGATCATATCGACCACGCCTCGTTCGCCGAACGTGTTCTTCGCGGCCTGATACGTGGCGTCGCTCGCCTGCCTGGTCTTGTAGAGCTCGGTGACAAAGTTGTAGGCCACTTCCGTCTTGGGGTCCATTGCTGCGGGTCGTTTTCCCGCCGCAATCGCGTCGACCACCGCCGGGTTCACGCCTTCCTGGAGGGCCAGCCGCTTGTGAGCATTCCATTCGTATTGCGCCATCCACCAGCGCGCCGTGAGGATGATGACGGTCTCCCGCACGTTCCCCGGCAGCGCGGAATGGAAGCGCATCCGGGCGCCGAGCTGCTGCCCCAGGTCGCCCATTTCCGGGCTGCGCAGCAGCACGTTGAACGGCCCGCCCATGCCGCCTCGCTCCCCGGCGAGCATGTGATCCACCATGGTCTTCTGCTCGGGCGTCATTTCGTTGTAGGTGAGCGGCTTGAAACGGTCACCCACCAGCCCCAGGTTGTCTTTCGTCACTTTCGTCTGCGCGCCGACGATGCCGGCCGCGATCACACAAACACAAAAAAGTAGCAGGCGCATCCGAGCTCCTTTCAGGGGTGTTTTTCTCCCGGTCTCAGGCCAACCATGTGGCCGTTGACTCCGACATCTTTGTTGTTTTCCTGGCAGACGTATTCGAGCGGATCCCAGCCGGGCTGCCACGAAACCTTCCAGCCCACGGTCCACGGTTTGGTGTACGCTCCGGGATCGTCGATCGTCGCCTCATAGTGCAGCGTAGTCTCATCCGTGCGCGTGTAACGCTCGATGACGTGCAACTGCTCGGTATGGGGATGGCCGGCGGCATCGAGCCAAGTCCGGTCGTTGAAGCCGACCACGTCCACAACCAGCGTGTCTGCTTCCCAATGGCCCACTGCGTGCCCGAGATACGTCGGATTTAACTGCTCGGCCTTCGGATGAGGGCGGCCGTCCATATAGATAATCCGCCACATGTGCGCGCCGCCTTCATAGACCTCGAGGATGCGATCGGGCAGTTGATAGATCTGCATGGGAAATGGCGTGTTCATCAGGCGCGGGATTCCCGGAGGCAGACAATATCCTTCGGGATCTTCCTTGGACAGCGTCGCGTTGCGCTGCTCGTAAACCTGCTTGGCCCAGCCCTGGAAGGGCACGTCGATGCGGTGATCCACCATCTTCATTTGCGCGGCGCGCGTCTTTTCGTCTTTTTCGCCTTCACCGTTCCCGGAAATGTCATCCACGATCCGCGGCGTCCACACGCCTTTCCCGTTCCCGAGGTCGGGATGGCCATCCGGCAGGCGAGCGACCGAGGGCCGGGGCTGAGCCGGCCCCAGAAGGACACCGCCCAGCAACCAGGCCGCGCTCGCAATCGTACCGGAGAACCGAATCCTCACCGTCAAACCTCGGTCGAACATTCTATATCAAACCTCGGCTGCGAACAGCGGGGCCACCGGGCGAATTCGGAAAGTGTAGTAGCGTGAGGGTAGTGCTTCTTGCTCTACTTTTATTGTTCGCCGCGAGCGGCTGCGCGGCCCTCATCTACGAAATCGTCTGGTTCCAGCTGCTGCAACTAGTCATCGGCTCGTCCGCCGTGTCGCTCGGGCTGCTTTTGGCCGCTTACATGGGTGGACTGTGCGTGGGCAGCGCTCTGCTGGCGCGCGTTGTCTCTCGCTGGCATCATCCCTTGCGGGTCTATGCGCTTCTCGAGGCGGGCATCGGGGTTCTGGGCCTCGTCGCCTTACTCGGGGTTCCGCTCCTCGGCCGTCTCTACCTGGTTGGCCCCAACCAAGGCTTGCCCGGGGTTGTGCTCCGCGGCTCGGTCGCGGTCCTGTGCCTCGTGCCTCCCACGTTGTTGATGGGGGCTTCTCTGCCGGCGCTGGCGCGGTGGGTCGAGACGTCGCCCCGGGGCGTTTCGTGGATGGGCTATCTGTACGGCGGCAACATCGCGGGGGCGGTCTTTGGCTGCCTCGTCGCCGGATTCTACCTGCTACGGATCTATGATATGGCCGTGGCCACGTACGTCGCCGCCGCCTTAAATTTCGCGGTCGCTTTGTGCAGCTTTTTCCTTGCGGCGCGTATCCGGCACGTTCCCGAGAAGGCAACTGCGCCGCGCGAACCTAAGCCCTGGCGCGGCGCGACGTTGGTCTATCTTGCGATTGGTATTTCCGGCTTGACCGCCCTGGGCGCCGAGGTTGTTTGGACCCGGCTGCTCTCCCTGTTGCTGGGCGCCACGGTCTACACGTTCTCCATCATTCTCGCGGTGTTCCTGATCGGCTTGTGGGCGGGCACCAGTATCGGCTCCTACGCGGCCCGCCGCATCCAGAACCCGCGGTGGGCGCTGGCCGGCTGCCAGATCCTGGCCTCCGTGACCATCGCGTGGACCGCCTACACCCTGGCGCATTCTCTGCCGTTCTGGCCCGTGGACCCGTGGCTTTCGACCGACCCCTGGTTTAACTTCGAACTGGATCTGGTGCGCTGCACCTGGGCGATTTTTCCGAGCACGCTGCTGTGGGGAGCGAGTTTCCCCTTGGCGCTGGCGTCGGCGGTGGTGCCCGGCCAGGACTCCGGGCGCCTTTCGGGCGAGGTCTACGCCGCCAATACGGCAGGCTCGATTGTGGGCGCGCTTGCCTTCAGCCTGCTCCTCATTCCGGCCGCCGGAACGAGCGGCTCGCAACAGCTTCTGATCGGGCTGGCAGCGGTTGCGGGAATGGTTGCGGCCGCATCGCTAGCAGGCATGCGTCGGTTGGTCACCATGGGAACGGCTCTCGTAGTGGCCGGTTCGCTGGTTTGGACAGTCCGGGACGTTCCCTGGCAGGTGATCGCCTACGGACGGCGTATGGCTCCGATCCTGCGCGGTTTTGAACTCTACGACCAGGCCCATCCCACCACCGTCCTGTTCCGAGGCGAGGGAATCAACAGCTCCGTCCTGATCGCCGAACGGGCCGGCCAGAGGCACTTTTATGTGAGCGGCAAAGCCGAAGCCTCGACCGCCCCCCTCGACATGCGTCTGGAGCGGATGATGGGACATGTTCCGGCGCTCGTCAATGCGAAGCCGCGCTCCGCGCTCGTGGTGGGGTTCGGGGCGGGGGTTACGGCGGGCTCCTTGGTGCCGTATCCCGAGGTCGAAAGCATCGTCATCTGCGAACTCGAATCGCTGATTCCTCCGGCCTCAACGCAATATTTTGGCAAGCAGAACTACGGCGTGCTCCACGATCGGCGGACCCGCATCGTCTATGACGACGCTCGTCATTACATTTTCACCTCCAGCAATCGGTTCGACGTCATCACCACCGATCCGATTCACCCCTGGGTGAAAGGGACATCGACACTCTATTCCAAGCAATATTACGAGCTGGTTAAAACCCATCTGAACCCCGGTGGCGTGGTGGCGCAATGGCTTCCGATTTACGACAGTGACCTGGAAACAGTGAAAACCGAGCTGGCCACGTTTTTTGCCGTATTTTCGGACGCCACGGTGTGGAGCAACTACGCGAACGGCGAGGGTTACGATCTGGTGCTGTTAGGCCAGAAAGAGGCCACGCCCATTAGCGTCGACGCCATCCAGCAGCGTCTGGACCGCCCCGACTACGCGGCCGTCAGCCGGTCGCTCGGCGAAGTCGGGTTTCACTCCGCAGTCGAGTTCTTAGCCACGTACGCAGGAAGAGCCTCGGACCTCGAGCCGATGCTGATCGGCGCACCGATCAATGACGACCTCAACCTTCGATTGCAGTACCTGGCAGGGTTGGGATTGAATTCCATGGCGGCCCCCCAGATTTATCGCGACCTGCTGGCTTATCGCCGGGTTCCGGAGGGCTTGCTGGTGGGCACCGAAGGGCGCATGGACGCGCTGCGCACCTTGCTACACCGAACCCGCTGAATAGCGCTTTAATGAGCTCACGCCGGAAAACGGAGGGCGCTGGAACCGGGCACAGCGATGGCAACGCCTCGAAGGGAAGCGATGAGCGTGCTCGCCCAGCTACGGCCGGAAAACCGGAACAGCCCCGGTCGAATCCGGGACGGTCTGTGGCCCAATATCATCGAGACTCTGAGCGACTCGGTCCGCGATCCGCCGGCTGCCCAACTTCCCGTCTGCGGTCGCGGCTTTGCGGGCTTTGA
>JAGWQP010000106.1 GCA_028876805.1 Acidobacteriota bacterium
ATGTACTCGAACTCACCGACCACGGGCGATTGGGAAGCCTATATCACTCACGATTTGGTGGATTACATCGACAGTCACTATCGCACCATCGCCGGCCGCGATAGCCGCGGCCTGGCCGGGCACTCCATGGGGGGCTACGGAACGCTGCGTATCGGCATGAAGCATCCCGAAGTGTATTCAACGATTTACGCGATGAGCTCGTGCTGCCTGATGAACAACCCGGCCGCAGCGCGGCCTGCGCCGAGCCGGCAGCCGGCAGCGACCGCGGAGGGATCCGCGGGAGGCCGACGCGGGGCCGGTGGCGCCGGATTCGCCAACGTGCTGTCGGCCGAAGCCGCCGCCTGGTCGCCGAATCCCCAAAACCCCCCGAAATTTTTCGATTTGCCGACGGAAAATGGCGTCGTGCGGAGGGAATCGTGGCCAAATGGATTGCCAATTCACCGCTCGCCATGGTCGATCAATATGTCCCGAACCTGAACCAGTACCACTCAATCATGATGGACGTAGGCCTCGAGGACGGCCTCGCGGCCTCCAACAAGGAGATGGATCGATCGCTGGCGCGGCTGGGAGTTATGCACACCTTCGAAACCTACGAGGGCGACCACACCAACCGCGTGAAAGAGCGGTTCGAAACCAGGGTTCTTCCCTTCTTCTCGGAGAGTCTGAAATTCCAGGCCGAACACGCGGAGCTGCATTAGCGCGTTCAGTGCTTTATGGTTTGAACTGTCCTGACAAATAATCGATGATCGCGTCGCGATTCTCGGGCCGTACCGGCGCGCCCCAGCCGGTCATCTTGTCGATCTCGCGCTCCCACTGCGACCGGTTCAGGCGTTGCTGCCGCATCATGTGGTCGTCGTGGCAGCCGAAGCACGCCGTGCGATAGCCTTCCGGATAGGCCATATCCGGAGCAGCTCCGTCGTTGGCCGATGGGGCCTGCGCGGAGATGGTGACGACGACGGGACGCACCGCATTCCACAAATACCCAGACGGGTTCCAGGCGGCCATCGCCGGTTGGGTCTCGCCGTCCGCATTCGTGGCGCGCGACATCAACGTGTACCGTCCTTCGGCGGCCCTCCAATCGTATTGCCAGAGCCGCCATCCGTATTGAGTCTGTGGGCCGGCCAGCTTGACCGCCTGCCAACTCCGGCCTCCATCGGTGGAGACTTCCACCTTCCGGATTGGCGTACGGTTCGACCAAGCCGTGCCTTGAATGCGCACCGGGCCCGGCCTGGCCCATCCGCTGGGAAGCGCGATGACCGACTTGACCGCCAGATCCGTAACCGGGACCATCTCCGACGCATCTACTGAGGTGCCAGGCGCGACGGGACGCGTTGGATGCCGGTACGCTGTTTTCATCCAGAACCCTTCAAATTCGTGATCGAGCACCTCGACGTGCTGCAGCCACTTCACCCACGAATCGCCGGCCCAGCCGGGGGCAATCACCCGCAACGGGAACCCGTGCTCCACCGGCAACGGCTGGCCGTTCATCTCATAAGCTAGCAGCGTATCCGGATCGAGCGCCTTGGCCACTGGAATCGTGCGCTGAAAATCGGGCATCTTGCCTAGTGGAACGTCGGCTCCGTCGAACAGCAGCACTTTGGCGGATCCCCTGAGGCCAGCCTTGCGGAGGACGTCGCGTAGACGCACTCCCGCCCATCGCCCGTTGCCGACGGCACCGTCGGCCCACTGCGTGCCGGCAACATGCGGCTCGTAGTAGCGTCTTCCGTTCCCAGCGCACTCCAGCACGCCAACCAGTTCCACACGCGGAAACTTCTTCAGATCCTCGATCCTCAAGGTGAGCGGATGTTCCAATCTACCGTCAATCTTCAGGCTCCAATCGCTCAGCTTTACATTGGGCGTGTAGGTGTGGCAGCGCACGAAGAATCGATCAATGGGCGTAACCCATTCCGAGAAGCCTTCCGGAGGCATCTCGAGATCTTCCGGACGCGGCGACCGCACGACCATCCGCGATAGGCCCCCTCCATCCGCTCTCGACGTGCCGGGGGCCAAGCTCGCGGCGGCGCCTAGAAACAGCTCACGTCGGCTAATGGTCATTCATCTTCCCTTTTCATGAGCCCGATCGTACCGCATCCCAGTTCAGTCGGGTGACCCGCAGCAGAGAGAAGAGTGGTGCCGCACCCTCACGTTCTGTCATGAGCCCAGCGAATCCATCAGAAGAAAGGCTTGCGACAGGTCGCGACGGAACGGCAGGATTCGGGCGGCATAGCCGTTACGCGCCCTGAAGCTAGCCTCGTAAAAATGCATCCCTCCCGCTGGCGTTTGCCGTGTGGCTTCATCGGAACGGTTATGCGTCACTGAGGTCCCGATCGGGTTCAAAACCACGTACAACTCTACAGCACCTCCTCGGCGCGAGGCCGACAGGGCGTACTCGCGTCCGGACCACCCTGTCAACGTGGGGATCCCTACCGCCGACCGCGTCAACCGCTTTCACTCTCACACCCGGCCCAGCGAGATCGATCCGTGAAAGCCAGTCTGCCCGATGCCGCGCACCCTCCCGTGCCCCGGCCATCCCCGTACCATCCTTGACAATACGCGGCGCGTTGAGCGAATGCAACATCATGCCAAGGGGGATGATATGGACGCAATCCAGCGTCGCGGCAAGCCGTCGGCGCTCCCCGAGTAATCTTCACCGTGGGAAAGATCGAAGGCTCCAGTCCCGGCACCTCGATCGCCCGGCAACTCCCGACGCCGAACAGGATCTCCTGTTTCGGACGCATCTCGCGGTCGCCGCCGGAGTACTGGCCAGTAATGCCGC
>JAGWQP010000107.1 GCA_028876805.1 Acidobacteriota bacterium
AGTCTGTTTGAGGAAATGGATCTGGCCGCGAAGCTCGCCAAGGTAACTGCCATGAATCCTGCGGCCCTGCCGGCCTCAGCCGCCCTCGAAATGGCGACCATCGGCGGCGCGCGCGCCCTCGGTCTGGACAAGGAGACTGGATCGCTCGAGCCCGGCAAGCGCGCCGATCTGATTGCCGTGCGGTTGGACCGTCCCAACGCCGTGCCCGTCTACGATCCGGTTTCCCAGATGGTCTACGCTTTGAAAGCCGAGGATGTGCGCGACGTAATGGTCAACGGAAGACCGGTCGTCCGCGACGCCAAAATCCTCACGCTGGATGAGAATCAGATTCTGCTCAAAGCGGCCGAATACGGGGCGCAGGTGAAGCGCTCGCTGAAGGGCAAAACCGCTCCTCCCTAGCGGCGTTGAACCCGCAATCCATCTCCCACAGAAAAAGAAGCGCTCTGTGGAACTTCCTCTCCGTGCGGGTTCGTCCGACACTCGATCTCGAGCGTGCCGGTGTTCGCTCGATCATCATTTTCCGACTGGGTGGTCGCTTCCGACAAGCGCATGGCCAGGCCGGTAACGATCGATCCCTGGACGTCGGGGCGCGCCGGTTGAGGATGTTCGAGCACTTGGGGACCCGATACCGGCGCCTTCACCTGGTACCGAGACATCAAGTCGCACAAGGGGCGGAGATCCTCGTAATCGATGTCAATTTCCATTGGGACACCCTGTTTCTCTTATTTGATGGCGGCACGGGAAGCCCCGGTTGCGCCGGATCCGGTCAAACTTCTACTTCGAGTCTGCGAGTGCCGCCGCACGACATCCCCCGATCCCTGCCATCTGCCCCGCGAGTGATCCGACCGCGCCGGCGGCGCCGATACGGCTGGCATTCGACCGGGTTGGGAAGCCCGGTCACTGGAGCCGAAGTATGCGCCCGGTTGATCTGGGCTCATGCCGGCAACCAACGCCGTCTCTGGGACGCCAGCGAGGCAAGCCAGGTTGGTCCATCCAGCTGCCTAGGCGGCATATTGAGCCAGAATTAGGCTGCCAACCGCCCTGAACTGGTACCGGATCGCCCACCCGAGAGGTGCGGTGCCCGGAGGCTTCGACAGGTGCCGCATGACTCGTCCGAGCAGCCGCGTTCGAAGTAGGCGGGCCGGCCTACCAAGTAGCCACAATCGAAGGTTCGCTTCCGGTACAAATCATGGCCCGTATGGTCCAACCCCGGGCGGAACAGAGGCTGGCGGTGGCCCTTTGGGTTTAGCGTTTCTGGCACCGCGGACAGAAGTGCGAAGAACGCTGCGCCACCAGAACACGGCGGATGGGGGACCCGCAGCGGACGCAAGGCTCACCTGTGCGCTGGTAGACGCGGTGACTGAACTGAAAGAAGCCTTTGCGCCCTTGCGCATCGACGTAGTCGGAAATCGAAGAGCCGCCGGCCGCAATCGCCTCCCTCAGCACAGCCGCCACCGCGGCATGAAGCCGGCTGACTCGATCGCCGCGAATGCGTGACGCGATCTCTAGCGGATGAATCCCGGCACGGAACAGCGCCTCGTCGGCATAGATATTGCCCAGCCCGCGCAGGAAATCTTGATTGAGCAGCAAGGCCTTGATCCGTGTTTTCCGGCGGCGGAGGGCCGCTCGGAACTCCTCCACAGTGACCTCGAGCGGTTCGGGGCCGAGCTTTTTGAACCGTTCGGGAAACTCGCGGCTGTACTCGAGCAGGCCGAACTGCCGGCTATCGTCGTACAGTAGCACGGCGCCGCGGTCGAGCGTCAAGATCGCGTGCGTGTGCTTGCCCGCGGGGCCGCCCAGCAGCAGCCGGCCGGTCATACCCAGGTGGATGACCAGGTACCCGCCGCCGCCCAAGGCGACGAGAATGAACTTGCCGTAGCGCTCGACACCAGTGATTCTGCGTCCCCGGAGGCAGGCCGCCATGGTCTCGGGATCGGCGCCGCGCAGGACGCGCAGGCCGCGGAATTGGGCAGTAAGAATGCGGCGGCCGATCAGGGGCGCAAGGGAGCGTGCCACGGTTTCCACTTCAGGAAGTTCAGGCACTTACGGAATCCGCAATAGGACGTCATTGCCATCCACTTTGACCTCATAAGTGGCGACACGCGCCTCCGGACGATCGCAGCTCTCGCCCGTGCGGCAGTCGTATTCCCACGCATGCCAGGGGCAAATAATGCGGCCGCCGGCAAGCTGTCCCTGCCCCAACGGGCCGCCCTGGTGAAGGCAAACTCCACTGAGAGCACAAATCGTTCCCTGGTTGTTACAGAGGGCATACACGCTGTCCGCAAGGTTGACTTCCAAGACGGAATCCAAAGGCAGATCGGCAAGAGTAGTCACCTTAACGAAAGGCATCATCTTCCATTTAGCCGTGGTTCCCGCGAAAACGCAACGGGCGATGCGCCTCCTGCCGCAGAAGAGGATGCCACATTCACGGCCGGGTAAATGGCAGTTATCTCGTCTATAACAAAGTCGGAGGCTGAATTCGTTACAATTACTGGCAAGGGCATGCAGACCATTCTCGTAATCGATGACGATGAAGGCCTTCGCGACACTATTGGCGTGATGCTCGAGCAGGAGGGTTTTCGGGCCATGCTGGTGTCCGACGGCAAGGCCGGTTTCGACAAAGCCGTCACCTTGAAGCCGGATCTAGTCCTGGTTGATTTGCGCCTGCCGGGCATGAGCGGGACCGACATCTGTAAACGGCTCCGGGCTGCCAAAGTCACGACGCCGATCATCGTTCTGAGCGCAGTCGGCGAAGAGATCGACAAGGTTCTGCTGCTTGAAATCGGGGCTGACGACTACGTGGTGAAACCGTTCGGAGCCCGCGAGCTGATCGCGCGCATTCGCGCCGTGCTGCGGCGAGCTGCCCCGGACGAGCGGAAGGTGGCGCATTTCGGAGAAACTGAGATCGATTTCGAACGGCGCATCGTGAGTCGCCGAGGCGAGGAAATGAAACTTACGCCGGCGGAATACAACCTTCTATGCTTTTTCCTGCAGAACCCGGATCGGCCTTTGACCCGCGACATGATCCTGAACTCGGTTTGGGGCTACGAATTTTTTCCTAACACGCGGACCGTCGACGCCCACGTCGTCAAGCTTCGCCAAAAGCTGGAGCCGGACCCGAATGCTCCGCATCACTTCCTGACCGTGCACGGTGTCGGTTATCGCTTTCTGCCATGAATTTTACAGGTTTGACCACCAATTCTCGGGCCGTTCGATCCCACCATGGCTGAAAATGACAAAATGAGTTGTCCGAGTCCGGCCGAGCCGGCCCATCACATTTTGATCGTCGAGGACTCCGAAAACAGCGCTGCCACTATGGAGATGACGCTTTCGGACATCCCCGGAACGTCGGTCGTGCGCGCGCCATCTGGTCGGGAAGCTCTGCAGATCTTAAATCGCCCTGGCTCCCGAGTTCTGGCTGTGGTTACCGACCTGAACATGCCCCAAATGGATGGGTTCGAGTTGATTCGGCGGATCCGCGAAGATGAGGGCATTCCGCAAGTGCCGATCATCGTGGTGAGCGCCGACACGGACCCCGGTACCCCGGAGCGGATCGCACAGATGAAAGTAGACGCATTCTTTGCCAAACCCTACTCGCCCGCCCAAGTGCGGCGAAAATTGGAGCAACTTCTCCATGCCACGACCGATTAGCCTGCTGGTCCTCCCCCTGGCCCTCTCTTCCTTTCTAGTCCAGGCCCAAACCGCTCCCCAACTGGCAAGCGTTCTCGAGCGGCTGGACCGTCTCGAACGAGAGAACCGGTCGCTCACCGAGCAGGTCCAGGCGCTCCGCGGCGAACTGGCGGCGTTCCGTGGCGAAACGCCGACGGCTTCGAGCGGCACCACCACCAACGCCAACGAGACGCCTTCCAGCCCGGCCTCGGCCGAACAGCGGCTTGACATTCAAGAACATCGCCTCGACGAACAAGCGCAGAGCAAAGTCGAAACAACCCAGAAATTTCCCATCCGGCTCACGGGTATGGCCCTGTTTAACGCTTTTGCCGATTCGAAACAAAGCGGCGGCTCGGACTACCCTCTGGTCGCAGCCGCCCCAGGACCCCGGCACGCTGGCGCTACGGTGCGTCAGAGCATTGTCGGGTTGGAATTCCGCGGGCCCCAAACCTTCTGGGGAGGCCATGTGCGCGGGTCGGTCTACATGGATTTTTCTTCCGGCAACGCGCCGCTGAGCCAGACCATGCGGTTACGCACGGGCGAGATCGAGGTGGACTGGCCGACGCACAGCCTCATGGCCGGGATCGAAAAGCCGATTTTCAATCCGCGCGAGCCGAGCTCTCTGGCTCAGGTCGGAGTCTCTCCCCTCACCGGAGCCGGAAACTTGTGGTTATGGATGCCCCAGGTGCGCCTGGAACAGGATTTCAAGTTGGCCAGCCAGAGCGGCGTGCGGGCGCAACTGGGCGTGGTGCAGACACGGGAAGTGGGTCCCTATGCAGGAAGCCTGGCGGGCACGAACCTCGAAGCCTCGCGTCCCGGAGTGGAGGGGCGTTTCGAGCTGTTTCACAACTTCGATGACGAGCGGAAGCTCGAGATCGCGCCGGGATTTCATATGAGCACGACTCACGTTTCGGGCTTCTCCGTGGCGGCCCAGGTGCTTTCGTTTGACTGGTTCGTCAATCGGGTGCGGCGGCTCGAGTTCACGGGCGCCTTTTACAGCGGACAAAATGTCGCGGAACTCGGCTCCGGTTATCGCCAGGGTTTTTACATTGACCCGAGCGGTGCGGACGCAGTCCGGAGTCAGGGGGGCTGGGGGCAGGTTACCATCCATGCCACGCGCCGGGTGGACTTTCACCTGTTTTCAGGACAACAGGACGACCGGAACTCCGATCTTCGAGCCGGCAACATCGGAAAGAACTTGATGTTCG
>JAGWQP010000002.1 GCA_028876805.1 Acidobacteriota bacterium
CTTCAGGCCGCCGATCAAGCTCAACAGTTTTGGGGACAGGCCGATATGACTTTGCCGTCCGCCAAGGTTAGGACTCGCAGGAGTCCCGTGGTGGAGTGGTCACGAGCGCGGCTCGCTTCGACGGTCACGGTCTTGCCTAGCGCGCCTTCAAAGTCCGCCCTGCCGATGTCCCTGGTGCGGAAGAAGCTGGGCGGCGGGCCCTCAATGGACCAGGTTTCCACTTGGCCTTTGTCGTTCTTCGACTCCACGAAAAACTGGATGTGAGGGTTCCTCCAGTCCACCTTCGTGAAGGTGCCTTTGAAGGTAACACGGTCGTTCAGGTCGAACAGGGCGGTCATGTTGTGATGGGGCCAAGCCTGGCTCGTCACCAGCAGAATGCCGAGGGCGGCGGAAGCACGGATCCAGGTCCGGTAGCTCACGGAAAGGCTCCTTTCATTTACTTACTCTCGCGCACGGGCACGCTGCTCGTGTTAGACGGCGCCGGGCACTAAATGTCCCCTTAATATAATAACGATCCGCGGAGATTCGTCTCCTCCTATGCCGATCGAAGGGCGAGGGCGAATAGGATTCAGGAGCCGCGGCCAGCTAGCTTAGCTAAGCTAGAGCTTTGGAGTAGAATCGCGAACACCCCCCGAGTTGTGCCGTCATGCCCGAGAAGATATCCGGCCCGGAAGGAATCGGTTTCCCGTACCACCGGGGGCCACTCGACGGGGTCCAACCGGCGCCGACGCGTATGTCTTCCCCGAGGTCGTCACCCTCCAAGCGCCTCGGCCACGGGCATGGACCGGCGCGTGGACGAGAAGCCGGCGAACGGTCGCCTTGTGGGGCGATTGGGCGTACAATTGGCTCGGGGAGGTTTTTATGCCTCTTTCAGAACAACTGCAGAAGTTCTTTGATTCCCACAAAGCCAAATATGCGGTCAGCAGTCATCACACCGCTTACACTGCGCGCGAGGTCGCCTCGGTTGAGCACCTGCCAGCGCGCGAGGTCGCCAAGGTGGTAGTGATTTTTGGAGATGGCCAGTATCACATGCTCGTCCTTCCGGCCAACCGGCTGGTGGATTTCCAGGAAGTGCGCCATGCGCTCGGTCTTTCGCAGGCCCGGCTGGCGACTGAAGAAGAGCTGGGCCGGCTGTTTGCCGATTGCGAGCTGGGCGCTATGCCTCCCATCGGCTCGCTCTACGGATTGCGCGTGTACCTCGACAGCAGCCTCCTTGACGAGGAGACGATAGCTTTCAATGCGGGAACACACAAAGAGGTTATCCACATGCGCACAGAGGCGTATCGCGAGGTGGCTCAGCCGGTGGTAGTTTCTCTGGCGCGGGAGGCGGTCGCCCGGCACGATTGGTGAGACCGGGAATCAGAGTTCGTTTCCGGGGACGGTGAATGTCGGCCGTCCGCGAGTTGATGGCGGCTAAGCGCGGTGCTCGACCGCCTGTCGCAAGGCCGTTTCGAGCGAACGTACTGTCTGAGCGTCGAGCTTTTTCCCCTCCGCGGTAACGTAAAAGACGTCGATCGCCTTGTGAGCCTGGGTATCGATGAGAACCACTTCAATGTTGCATCCGTTCGCCGCAATCGCCGAAGCCAGGTCGTAAAGCAGGCCCGGCCGGTCCTCTGCGACGATCTCGACCAGCGTGGCAGTCCCGCTGGCCTCGCCGTCGGAGGCGACCGTGGCGGGAATGTGTGCGTGGCGGCTCGGCAGCGTGGGCTTGGGTCGATGGCGCAGCAGCTCGCGCACATCCGCCTTACCCGAGATCACCCGCTCAACGGTGACGCGCAAGCGGTCCGATTCGGTCGGATTCAGCTCGAGCGTCCGCAACGGGTCGGCGAACGTGAACGTATCCAGAATAAGGCCGCGCCGGTTGGAGAAGGCCTCCGCCTTCAAAATGTCCATTCCGAAGCTGGACAGTGTGCCTGCGACCGCGGCGAATAAGCCAGGCCGGTCGGCCGTAGTCACCATCGTCAATTGATACCCTGTCTCGTTGCGGGCGATCTCGACGGCCACCCCGCGCTTCCGGCTTTGTTGTTCGAGCGCCAGGTGATGGTCGATCTCGGCTTCGCTGTGGGTGCGAATATAGCGCTTGGGGAACCCTTGGAGGAATTCCTGCCGCTCCGGTGAAATAAAGGGCTCGCTCTCAATGCGCTCCGTCTCCAATTCGCGCGTCAATTCGCTGTACACCGACCGGTAGAGTTGCCAGAGCCGCTGCGCCCGCCAAGGCGTCATCACCGTGGGATTCACGGCGCTAATATCGGCATAAGTGAGGAGTGTGAGCGCCTTGAGCCGCTCCACGGTCTCCACCTGATGAGCGACGTCGCGCACGGCCTGCGGGTCGAAGACGTCGCGCGACTGCATCGCGGCGGAGAGCGTCAGGTGCTTATCGATCAGGAACAGAACGGTATCGCGCTCCGGCTTGGGCATCTCGATCCGGGCCGTGGCGGTCTCGGCCAGGCGCCGTGAAGCCTCTACGTGCCCTTCTCCGCGGCCTTTTCCGGAGTCATGAAACAGGATGGCGAACGCCAGGACGGCTGCCGGCTGCAATTCGGCCCACAGTTCACCGAACGGTTTGAGGAAGGCATCGCTCCTCTGATCGAGCCCCCACAGGTTCTCGAGGGCTACCAGGGTGTGCTCGTCCACTGTGTACCGATGATAGAAATCGCGGACCACCAGGCACTCGATCCCGTCCAGCTCCGGAAACAGAGCCGTGAGCACGCCGGTCTCGTGCATGGAACTAAGCGCCATGGGGGCATGGGGGAGGGACAAAATCGACGCCAGCGACGGCCAGCTCGAGCGCGTTTCTGAGAAGTGATCACGCATCGCTTTGCGCCGCGACTCGATCTTTTGCACAGCCTCAAACGAGGGGCGGATGCCGTGCCGGGCCACAAACTCGAACAGACGCAACGCCAGTTCCGGCTCGACATCGAGGTGTTGCGGTGCACGAAAATGCGCGCGCTCCCGGTGGACACCGAAATCAGTGTTGGACAGCCGTGAGCGCCAGTCCCGGAATTGCGCGAACAAGGAGCTCGACTGGGCCTCATTGTCCTCCAGATGGTGGATGGCGGCGCGGTAAATGGCGCGCGCATGCGAGTAATATTCACGCATCCACTGTGCAGGATCGCCGGACCGCCACTGATCCGCCATCGCATCCTGCATTTCAAACGACAGCACGTTATTGTCCCGGCCCGACCGGCAGTGCAGGTAGCAGCGCATCCTCGCCAGAAAACGAAAGGCCTGTGTAAGCTCCGGGCCGGGTTCGGCCACGCCCAACCGCGTGGGTTCGGTATCGCGCATCTGCTCGAGCCACGACAAAAGCTGGTAGTCGCGTAGGCTGCCCGGCGTTTCCTTGACGTTCGGTTCCAGGTGGTAAAACGTGTTGGCGTATTTGTCGTGGCGTTCTCGTGTGAGCTGCGACAGGTTGCGAATCAGCGAATCCCGGTTGCCGGTGACGAACCGCGGCAGCTTCTCGGCGAGCGCGGCATACAACGCCCGGTCGCCCGCCAGATAGCGCTGGTCGAGCAAACTGACGTTGAGCTCGATGTTGTCGTTGTGGACTTCGGTGCACTCGCCCGGCGTCCGCACCGAATGACTGACTCTCATGCGGGCGTCCCACAGGGTCTGGAGAAATGTCTGGATAGCCTCCCGGCTCGCCAGCGCCAGCCGCTCGGATTCGAATAGCAGCAGCAGGTCTACGTCCGAATAAGGGAACAGGTGGCGGCGCCCGTAGCCGCCGACGGCGAGCACCGCGAGGCCGCTAGGCGCGGCGGGAAACAGTAGGCGGCCCGCCGATTCGGTAACCATGAAATCGAGTTGCGCGGTCCGTTCGGCCAGGGCCGTGAGCGAGTCGCCGGTTGCCAAAAAGGCCTGTTGAATGGACGCCGGGTCGGGGCTAAAGTGCGCTTTCTCCACGATCGTCGTTCCGGATGCGGACCGCCTCGGCCACGTCGTAGACGAAGATCTTCCCATCGCCGATTTTGCCGGTGCGGGCCGCACCAGCCAGCGTCTTGATGACTTCGTCTGCGCGCGTGGAGGCGACTACCATTTCCAGTTTTACCTTCGGTAGCAGGTCAACGTTATACTCCTGTCCGCGGTACACCTCTTTGTGACCCTTCTGGCGTCCATGGCCGCGGACCTCGGTGATCGTCATGCCGTCGACACCGATGCCCTTCAGGGCCTCCTTGACATCATCCAGCTTAAAAGGCTGAATGATCGCCTCAATCTTTTTCATTCCCTCATCCTAACCTCAAGCTAACTCGCCCTGATGCCGATGACTCGAAAATGTACCCCTCTTCCCCGTCGAGGGCGACGTCCGGGTCGCTCACTTCTTCATCTGCTCCCCGAACACCCCTGGTATCAACGCTGACGTAATGATGGCGAACATCGGCTGGTAGACGATGACAGTCTGCTGCGGGATGGTCGGGGCGTAGTCGGCCCTCGGCGCACCGCCGGCGTTGGTCGAGCCGCGCGAGAAGCTGATCACCGACAAGATCCCATTGCCGCCCAGCCCAGGCCATATCCCGCGGCCGCCCACGCCACCGTCACGACCTCCCTGAAGATGGAGCTCTGCATCACTCGTCGAAACGACATTCTTCGTTCGAACCAGGCCCCCATCAAACAGCGCCAAGCCGGGATCCGTCATCATTGCGACCAGCGCTCAGAGCGCGCCGTTGCACCCGAGCCTTGTCGCCCCGGCTTTCGGCAGACCCTGAGGCCGCTTCTACAACCGGCAATCTGGTTTGAGATCCGTTGCTCGGGCGCGCCCACAGGGCGGTGGGCGTGGCTACGACGGCGAGCAGACACAAATTTAGGC
>JAGWQP010000108.1 GCA_028876805.1 Acidobacteriota bacterium
GCCGACGGCTCGCTCGGCCACTACGACACGGCCACCGGCAGTCAACTGGGAGTCGTGCGGCTCGGCGCGCACCCCACTGACATCATTTTTCGCGCCGGCGCTCCGGAGGAAGTGGCGGAAGGCGAGGCTACTTGGGTGGCGCGGCTGTTCGTAGCCGCGGCCAACACCAACAACGTGTACGCGATCGGAATCAGCCCGGGACGAGAACTGAGCCTGCTCGAAAGCATCAATGTCTCGATGACTCCGCGACAGCCGCTGGGCATGACGCCCTCGGCGCTCGCGCTGAGCCCGGACCGGAAGCGGCTGTACGTCGCTTGCTCCGACGCCAACGCCGCCGCCGTGATCGACGTTTCTGAGGACCGCAGCCGCGTGGAGGGATTCATTCCTGCCGGCTGGTATCCGACCGCTCTCCGCGCGATCGCCTCCGGCACTCTGGTGGTGTTGAATGGCAAGGGCGTCCGCTCCTATCCCAATCCCACCGGGCCCAGTCCCGTCAATCCACAAAACCGGACGGGTTACGTGGCCCACCTCCAAACCGGCACGGCTTCTTGGATCGAGCCTTTCTCCGACGATCAGCTCGCGCGGTGGACTCACACGGTCCTGGCCGATTCGCCCTATAACGATGCCAAGTTGGACCAGACCAACCCGCTGCCACCGATCGAGCACATCATCTATATCGTGAAAGAAAACCGCACGTACGACCAGGTGCTCGGCGATCTGAAAGAAGGCAACGGCGACCCGACGCTCGTGCTGTTCGGGGAGAACTCCAGTCCCAACCATCACAAGCTGGCGCGCGAGTTTGTCTTGTTGGACAACTTCTATGTCAACGCGGATGTCAGCGCCGACGGTCACCACTGGTCGACGGCCGCCATTGCGAACGATTACGTGGTGAAACTCTGGCCGAACCAATACGCCCAGCGGCGCCAGCTCTACGATTTTGAAGGCCAGGAGCCGACCGCGCAGCCACCGGCCGGATATCTGTGGACGAACGCAGCGGCGGCCGGTGTATCACTGCGGAACTTCGGATATTGGGTGGAGAACAAAAGGAATGCGCCGGCGGGCGCGGAGCAGGTGGCGCGGGTGCTGGACCCGGTGTTGGCGCGGTTCACGAACCGTTTCTACCGGAGCTTCGACACCGACTATCCGGACGTGGAACGCGCCAGAGTGTTTCTCCGGGAGTTGTCGGACGACGAGAAATCGGGCTCGATGCCGCGACTGACTCTGGTGCGGCTTGGCAACGATCACACTTCCGGCACGACGCCGGGCAAGATCGCGCCGCTCGCCGCGATGGCGGACAACGACTACGCCCTCGGCCTGATCGTCGAAGCCGTCTCTCACTCGCGCTTTTGGGCGACGACGGCGGTGTTCGTCGTCGAAGACGATGCCCAGAATGGTCCCGATCACGTGGATTCGCACCGCTCGCCGGCGTTTGTGATCTCGCCCTACGTCAAACGCCATCGTGTGGACGGCACCATGTACAACACTGCCTCGGTGCTACGCACGATCGAGCTGCTGCTGGGGCTGCGTCCCATGACTCACTTCGACGCCGGCGCCCGGCCCATGACGTCGGTGTTTGAGAGCACGCCCGATTTGGCGTCCTACCTCGTCGAAAAGCCGCGCATTCCGCTCGATACGCGCAATCCGGCCGGCGCGCCGGGAGCCCGGGCTTCGGCGCGCATGAATTTTGAGGAGGCCGACGCGATTGACGATGACGAGTTAAACGACATCCTCTGGGTAGCCATCCGCCGAAGCGCGCCGCCTCCACCGGTGCGGAGTTACTTCGCCCGCTGATAGGCTATGCCGCAAATCTACCTCTGCTTCCTCTGGCACATGCACCAGCCTTTTTACAAGGATTTGACCACCGGCGAGTACAAGCTGCCGTGGACTCGCATGCACGCGCTCAAGGATTATTACGGCATGGTGCGCATCCTCGAGGAGTTCCCCAAAATCCGCCAGACCTTCAACCTGGTGCCTTCCATGATGGTGCAAGTGGAGGAATATGCGGCCGGCCAAGCGGCGGACCCGTTTCTCGAGATGGCCTTAAGGCCGGCCGAAAGCCTCACCGAGGACGACCGCAGCTTCCTGTTGCGCACCTCCTTTTACTCCGATCCACAGCGCATGATTCATCGCTATCCGCGATACAGTGAGCTGTTCACCTCCTGGCAGGCGCACAAGGATGGCCGGTCGCGCAGCCTGCTGGGCGCACAGGAGCTTCGCGACCTCCAGATGTGGTCGCAGCTGGCCTGGTTCGACGAAGAGTTCAAGGACAATGACCCGGAGATTCGCGCGTGGATCGAACGCGGGCGCAATTTCACGGTGGCCGACCAGGCGCGCATGGGCGCCCGGCAGCGAGAAATCGTCGGCGAGGTGCTGCCGGAATACAAGAAGCTCGCCGCCAGCGGCCAGATTGAAATCTCCACGACTCCCTATTACCACCCCATTCTGCCCTTGCTCTGTGATTCCGAGATCGCCGGCGTTTCGCATCCGCATGTGCCGCTGCCGCCGCGATTCCGTTACCCGAACGACGCGCGCCGGCAACTGGCGCTGGCCCGCGAATATGTGGCCTCGCACTTCGGGACTGCGCCGGCGGGCCTGTGGCCTTCGGAGGGATCGGTTTCTGACGAAGTTCTGTCGATTGCCGCTGACCTGGGCTTTGAGTGGGCGGCTACCGACAGCGGGGTGCTCAACCGGACCTTAAGCCGCTCGGTCGGAGTCGAGGGACTCTACCGCCCGTATCGATGGAAGCAGCGGCTCGACATGATCTTTCGCGATCACTACATGAGTGACCTGATCGGTTTCGTGTATTCCAAGATGGATTCGACCGCGGCCGCCGACGATTTTCTCCACCGCATCCGCGACAACTGTTCCGGGATCCTTAGCGCCGGGCGCGATGCCGTGGTGCCGATAGTTCTCGATGGCGAGAACGCCTGGGAATACTACCACCTGAACGGCCGCCCGTTCCTGCGTGAACTATACCGGAAGATCTCCGAAGACGAGCGCATGAGCGCGGTGACCGTGAGCGAAGGACTTCGCCGGATGGAGCCCGAACCGCTCGACTACATCTTTCCCGGGTCGTGGATTAATGCCAATTTCGACGTGTGGATCGGCGCGGAAGAAGACAACCAGGCCTGGATGCAGCTCCTGCGGGCGCGGCGGACCTTCGATGAGACCGACGGGGTCCCCGAGGACCGGAGGCGCTTGGCCTTTGAGGAGCTGCTCATCGCCGAAGGCAGCGACTGGTGTTGGTGGTACGGTCCGGAGCACGAGACGGCCAACCGCGTCGAGTTCGACCAGCTGTATCGCAGCCACCTGGCGAATGTCTACCGGTTTCTCGACCTGGCGCCGCCGGAAGACCTCTCGCGGCCGATCCTGCAGGCCGTCGCGCCGGCCATCCGGATCGAGTCGACGGGCCTCATCACACCCGTGATCGACGGTGAGGTGACTTCCTATTTCGAATGGATCGGAGCGGGCCTGTACCGTGTCGACTCGCGGTCCGGCGCCATCGGCGGCAAGAAATTCCTGATTCACGAAGTGCAGTTCGGCACCGACGGTGTCCAGCTCTACCTGAGAGTCGATTTCTGCCCGGGTGGCGAGCGCGAACTCGATGGCGCGGAGGCGCTCGTGACACTGGAGTCTTTGGAGGGGAGGTGCACCAGCCGTGCCGCCATCGCTTTCGATGGTGGGCGGGCACACATCAAGGAACTGCACTTGACCGGCTTGGTCAGTCAGCCCGCCGATTGTGCTCTGGGCCGCATCCTGGAAGCGCGGTTTCGACTGGCTGCCCTCGGCGTGTCCCCGGGAGGCGGTGTGCGCTTTCAGCTTTCGTTCTGGCACAAAGGCCTCCCCATGGATGCCGTCCCGCAACAAGGCTGGATCGAGATGAGGACGACCGACCCCGCGGAATTGTCGGTGTGAGCCTGATTCCTGCCGCTTACCCTGCCTACTTCTATTGAGGGGACGTCTTGAGCGTGAAATATCCGGTGATCGAGGGGACCGGAATCCCCCGCGGGGCTGGGAAGATGCCTTTGGCCCCGTCGGTCGCCGCCAACCCACGATGACGGCACCTCACCGATCTCGCGCCCGTCGGGCGAGATCACAAGCGACTGGCAGCGGTGAATCAACCGCCCCGCGTCTTTGGGGGCCCATTGTGCGGCTGCCGCCTACAGCTTGAATTCAGCGTGCACCACTTCATCGTCGATGGAATGCTTGAGCGAGAAGCCGAGCTTCTGGCAGAGCCGCTGGACGTCACGGTTCTCGGGAAGAATCTCGGCCGAGAGCCGGTCGAGCTTCTCGTCGGCGCCCACGATGAGGAGCCGTGACAGCAACTCCTTGCCGAGCCCGCGTCCCTGCCAGGCGTCGCTGACCAGCACCGCCACTTCCGCTTCGTTGGCTCCAAAGATCTTGCTGAGACGGGCGACGCCCAGGATCTCGGATTCATCGGTTTCCGCCGAGCGCCGTTCCGCCACCAGCGCCATCTCACGGTCGTAGTCGATGAAGCAGATGCGCGTCAGCCGCTCGTGTGTAGTACGCTGCTCCAGGTTGATCAGGTGGAAATAGCGGTAATAGACACTGCGCTCCGAGAGGGTCTCGTGAAAACAGACCATGGCCGGCTCGTCCTCAGGGCGGATGGGCCGGATGGTCACTGGCGTGCCGTCTTTCAGCTTCCAAGGCGAAACGTAGCGCGCCGGGTAGGGCCGGATCGCCATGGTCGGGATATCTTGCTCCCGCACGCCTTGCTCGTGCACCACGATGCGGGCGTCAACAGCCATCACCCCGTCTGGGGACGCGAGCAGCGGATTGATGTCGATTTCCTTGATCCACCGCTGCTCGGCCACCAGCGCGCTGAAGCGTACCAGCAGGGTTTCGAGCGCCCCCAGATCGACCGGCTTCCGCCCGCGGACGCCCTGGAGCGCTCTGTAAATCTTGGTCTGCTCCATCATGCGGCGGGCGAGCGTGGTGTTGAGCGGCGGCAGCGCCAGCGACCGGTCTTGGAACACCTCGACGAGCTGGCCGCCGGTTCCGAAAAGCAGCACTGGCCCGAACTGCGGATCTAAGCTTGAGCCGACGATCAGCTCGTACGCATCCCTGGGCCGGACCATGGGCTCGACGGTCACGCCTTGAAAATGCTCCGTGCCGGCCTTCTCGGCAACCGACTTCTGGATGCTGCGAAATGCGCACTTCACGTTGTCGGCGCTCGACAGGTTCAGCATGACACCGCCAACGTCGGTTTTGTGCGTGATGGTTTCCGAGTAGAGCTTTACGACGACCGGATAGCCTAGAGCGTCGGCGGCTTCCAGGGCTTCAGCCTCGGTTCTGGCGACGGTGGTCTGGGCCACTGGAATTCCGTAAGCGTCCAGCACCTGCTTGGAATCGTACTCGGTGAGGATGGTGCGACCTTCTTGGCGGGTCTGCTGGATCAGCTGCTCGACCCGTTTCCTGTCGGGAGCCCAGTTCGCCCCCTCCTCCGGAAGGGACGGTGTTTCATAGAGGCCCCTCAGATTGTAGCTATACCGCCACATGTAGTTGAAGGCGCGCGCGGCGGTATCGGGGTAAGAGAACGTAGGAACATTGGCCCGGTTCAGGATGGCTTCGCCCGTCGCCACGTCCACACCCCCCATCCAGCTGGCGATCACCGGCTTGCCTTCCTGCTTCGCCAGGGGCCTGAGTTGTTCGGCGATGCGCGTCGGATCGGTCATGGCCTGCGGCGTGAGAATCACCAGCATGCCGTCGCTGTGCGGATCCTTGGCCGCGATCTCGAGCGCCTTCGCGTAGCGCTCGGGCGAGGCGTCACCGATAATATCGACCGGGTTGTTGTGGCTCCAGGTGGCGGGCAGCACGGCATTGTAGGCCTCGATCGTTTCCGGCGATAACTCGGCCAGCTCGCCGCCACCGGTGATGAGCTCGTCGCAGGCCAGCACGCCTGGCCCGCCCGCGTTGGTGACGATGGTCAGCCGCGGCCCTTTCGGCCGGGGCTGCTTGGAGAGTACCTCGGCCATGTAAAACATGTCTGCGATCGTCGTCACACGCAGCACGCCGATGCGCCGGAAAGCGGCTTCCAGCACTTCATCACTGCCGGTGAGCGAGCCAGTGTGGGAAGCCGCGGCCCGGGCGGCGGCCGCTGACCGTCCTGGCTTGATGACGATGATCGGCTTACTTAACGCCACTTCCCGCGCGGCCGAGAGGAAAGACCGCGCGTTGCCGATCGATTCCATGTACAGGACGATCGACCGCGTCTTTGGATCATTGCCGAGATAGTCGATCAGGTCCCCCCAGCCGACGTCGGCCATCGAGCCGATGGAGACGAAGGCGCTGAACCCCACCATCTCCTTGAGGCTCCAGTCCAGTACCGCCGTGCACAACGCGCCGCTCTGGCTGATAAAGCCGACCGAGCCTGGCCGCGCGATGGTGGTGGCAAAGGTGGCATTCAAGCCTGATAGCGGGCTCATCACGCCCAGGCAATTCGGACCGATTACGCGGATCTTGGCCGCCCGGGCTTCTGCGAGCACCTCTTGCTCGAGCGCTGCGCCTTCGGCACCGACTTCCTTGAAACCGGCCGAAATCACCACCGCCCCGCGCACGCCCGTCTCCGCGCACTGGCGAATGATTCCCGGCACCGAGGGAGGAGGCGTCACGATCACCGCCAGATCCACCGGCTCCGGAATTTCCGCCAGCGCCCGGTACGCTTTAACTCCCAGCACGCTCGGCCGCTTCGGGTTGACGGGAAAGACGGTGCCCCCGAATGGGCTGGTCATCAGGTTCCACAACAGCGTGCGTCCGACGCTGCCCGGGTTCTCGGTAGCTCCGACTACCGCCACTCTCGTCGGCGAGAAGAATACGTCCAGAGGCTGCTTTCTCTGGTGCGCCGTTTTGGAGGAGGCCTTAGTCACCTGCATGTTCCCCCGTTTCCGACTGGGGCCCGAACGCCGCGTCGTTGAGGGCGCTCAACACGTCCGGGAGGTTCAGGCCATTCCTGCGCACTACGGTTCCGATGTCGCAGTCGTCGCAGACCGGATGAAACCGTAACTGCTCGAAGATGGGAACAGTCTGAGGATAACGTTGTTTCACGTCACGGACCATCATGTCGCGGCGGATCAATTGATCGAATCGGAACATGAGCACACCTCGGAAAGCCTCTGGTGCACCCCGGCTTCCAATGTAACTCCATGCGTTATCAATCAGGGAAACGGCACTCGAACCGCGGGTTGGGTGATATCACCCAACCCCAGCCGCTCTCCACGATGGCGCAGGCCGGGCCTCGCCGGCGCCCGATCGGAATCCCGATGTTGGGGCGCGATGAAGGTAGCGGCGGATCTGGTTTCGCGGATGACGCTCGACAAGAAGGTTCCCGGGCGGCAGAATGCCGCGCTGACGATTTCGCGGCCCGACATCCCCGCCCGTGATTGGTGGAATGAAACCCTCCGTGAGGTGGCGCGTCGAGGCATCGGTTTGGCGGCAACCTCGGGCATGGACCGGGCGCACCACGTCGGGTCCTTGATTGGCCTCTGAAGATGGGGCCACAGAAGCCCGCCCCGCATACAGGGAGGCCCTGTCACCCCGGCCACTACCGTCGTTATCACTACTACCGTTATCATCGCCTGACGTTCTGGTCGCCGAATCTCACAGTCGCTCGCGATCTCGGCGCGGCCGGCAAAACTGCGGCGGAGACCCGTACCGAGCCTCCCGCATTGGCGGTCCCCTCTTTGTCCTGGGGCTCTAGGGCGACGATCCGCCCTCAGGGTCATTGTGACGCCGAACCACTTGGAGGTTCACAAGGGAACGAAGGTCCGATCCGGCCGACAGCGGGGCTTTTCGTCTCGATCTGCGCCCAGCGGCGGCTTGCGAGGTGGAATTCGCGCTTGGGGGCTGCCGATATCCCGAAAAATTGAATCAGCACCGGAGGCGCCCAGCCTCGCGGCGGAACCGCGATGGGTCGAAGGCACACCGGACTCTCGAACGAGCGCGAGGCAGGATACCCGGTGCCGCCCGAAGAATGAAGAAAGGGAGGCGCCTTTATCGGGGGGCCTCCCACCGCAAGAAGGCTATTTCACACTATCGACGGTGATGGTGTCCCCGCTCAACTTGCCGTTGATCGTAACCTCCTTACCGGCCATCGGCGTAACTTTGGCCTGGTCGGCGATCTTGTAAACTTTCCCATCGTCAGTGAGCAGGACTGCCGGAGACCCGCCCTTGATACACTTGTTCGCGCAGTCGACGTCGCCTTTCATGCTGGCGACCTTCGAGCATTTCTCGTCGATGATGTAACCCTTAAACGCCGCTGCCATTGCGCTGGTGGAAAGGCCGGCTGCCAGCGCAAACGCCAGAATTGCTTTGTTCACGGTAATCCTCCTCTGAGAAAGGTTGAAGTGTCTTCCCCCTAGTCTACTACCGGGTGGGACGGACGCCAGCCAGGTACGTACGATTCCTCACCAAATCGAGCGTCAGACGCCATAAGCCCGTGATTGTGGGGCCGTGCCCGTCTGGTCGAGTGGTCATGCGATCCTAATGTGCGTATGCCGACTGTGCCACACCTCGAAACTCACTTTGAGGCGTCCGCCACCGTGCGGGACGTAGTCATTGGAATGGCCGATGGTCTGACGGTGCCGTTTGCGCTGGCCGCGGGGCTTTCGGGGACCGTGGCCTCGACGGCGATCGTGGTGGTAGCCGGGCTCGCAGAGATTGCTGCCGGCTCAATCGCCATGGGGCTGGGCGGGTATCTGGCTGCGCGCACCGAGCACGACCACTACCACTCCGAACGCGCCCGCGAGTTGCGCGAAACCGTCGAAATTCCCGAGAAGGAGACCGAGGAAGTGGCCGACGTTTTCCGCAGCTACGGCATGGCGGAAAGTGATCTGGCGCCCGTGGTCGCGGCCATTTGTTCGGACCAGAAGCGCTGGGTGGAGTTCATGATGCGTTTTGAGCTGGGATTCGAAGAGCCCGATCCGCGGCGCGCCCACACGAGCGCCATCACGATTGCGATCTCCTATGTTCTCGGCGGCTTGGTGCCGCTCGCTCCCTACATGCTGCTCGGCCGGTTGAACTCGGCCCTCAAAGTGTCGGTGGCGGTGACGCTCGTGGCGTTGTTCGTCTTCGGCTTCGTGAAGGGCAAATTGACGGGGATTGCGCCCCTCCGCGGCGGTTTCGAGACCGTGGCTATCGGCGGCCTCGCCTCAGCGGCAGCGTACGGGCTGGCGCGGCTGATCAGCTAGAGTTGTAGACATGCCTTACTTTCTCGCCAAAACCGACCCCGGGACCTATTCCGTCCACGATCTCGCGCGCGAAGGCAAGACCGTTTGGGACGGTGTGACTAACCCGCAAGCCGTCCGCGCCATCCGCGAGATGCGGCCGGGCGACCGCGTGTTCATCTATCATAGTGGAGGCCTGTCGGGCATCGTAGGGCTCGCGTCGGTCGAATCCGAGCCGCGGCCGGACCCGAAGAACCCCAAGTCCGCGCTGGTCGATCTCGCCTTTCTGGGGCACTTGGACCCGCCCACCACGCTTGCCGAAATCAAGCAGAGCGGCAAGTTCGCCGAATGGGCCTTGGTTCGGCAGGGCCGCCTTTCCACCATGGCCGCCCCCGACCGGTTCGTCACCTGGCTCAGAATCCGCTATCCACAGGTGAAAATCTAGCGTTTTATATGCGACTGTAACCGAAATTCGGTTATGCTGGTCCTATCCGAATCGCTTTGTCGCGTTCTGGTGGAGGTCCCCGGATCTGCCATTATTCTTTGGGTGTTTGCTGCCAACGCAGCGGGGTGATCAGTGTTCTCAAGCCGAGGA
>JAGWQP010000109.1 GCA_028876805.1 Acidobacteriota bacterium
CGCCGCCGATGGGGGCAGCGGTCGCGTCGCGCCAAACCATGCTGCCGGTCTCGGCATCGAATGCCAGAACATCGCCGGTGAGATCACCGGTGAAGACCAGGCCGCCGGCCGTAGGCGTCACTGCTGCCACCATCGGCGTCGGCGATTTGTACGTCCAGCGGACGCGTCCGGTATCGGCATCGACGGCGGTGAGCCAGCCGGCCCATTTTTCTTGGGGGTCGTTGCGGCCGAAGGGGTGCTCGGGGTCGCCGGAACCCGGCCAGGCGGCGCCAGGCTTGCCGATCGCGGCAGCCGGGGACGCGATCTTGACGGCGGTGCACCAGTCAATGGCATTGACAAACAGGAGGTTCAAGGACGGGTGGAACGCCGGGCCGTTCCACTCGGTGCCGCCTTGGGTGCCGGGACAGAAGCGGGTCTCCGTCGTGGTGCTCAGCGGGGTCTTCACGTTCGTGCGCGTGGTGACGGGCGTGGCGTAGGCGATCTTCAACGGAGCGCCGGGGATCTTCGTGGACAAAGTGACACGCGAGCGATCGATGCCGTAGAGCATCCCGTCCTTGCCGGCGGCGGCGGCGAGCAGACGGCCACCACGCGTGCGGATCAGGGCGGGCGCGGAGGTCATGTCCCAATCGTGGAAATCCTTTTTGACGGGCTGCACGTAGCCCAGCAGCGTCCCGGTCTTGGCGTCCAGAGCCAGGACCGAGGTGGTGTAGAGGTTGTCGCCGGGGTGGAGGGCCAGGAGGAAATCGGGCGCCACGTTGCCGGTGGACACCCACAATACGCCGGTATCCGGGTCGAGGCTGTAGGTGGTCCAGGTAGCGCCGCCCGTGGCAGGATTTTGCTCGCTGATCGTTTTCCAAGTGGCGCGCGCCGGGCCGGAGTCGGGAACGACGTGGAACTGCCAGAGCTGGTGGCCGTCGTCTGCGCTGAGGGCATAGATGCGTCCAGTGACCCCGAAGATGTCACCGCCGGCATTGCCTGCGAAGACCATGCCGTTCCAGGCAAGAGGAGCCAGAGGGACCGACTCGCCCTTCTGGGGGTCGCCAATGGAGACGTCCCAGACGGGCTTGCCCGTGGAGGCTTCCAGCGCCACGATGCGCGCGTCGCCGGTGCCTCGAAATAGCTTGCCGCCATCGAAGGCGATTCCGCGGTTGACGCCGAGGCCCCCTGGAGGACCGGGGCGGCTGTACTTCCACTTCAATGCACACGAAGAGGCGTCGATGGCGAAGGTCGTGCTGTACGTGGTGAAAAAGAGCACGTCCTGCAAGACAATGGGGCCGGTTTGGAAGGAGGTGGATTCGTCCGTATCGTACACGCACGTCTGCCTGAGGCTGGTGACGTTGGTCTTAGTAATTTCCGCCAGGGGCGAGAAACGGGTGGCGGAGAGATCCCCGCCGTAGACCGGCCAGTCTGCCGATTGGCTCTGGGCCAGGCCTTTTTGAGCCAGGAGGCCGAGTATGGCGACAATCGAGAACAAGTTCGTGGTCCGCATGGGTTCTCGGATAGTCTACACCCGCCGCTGAGAGATTAGCTCATCGGTCTTTCCCTTTCTAGTCCATAGCGGGAGCGGTGGTGGGTTGGCCACCTGATACCGTGCGTGGGGGCCACGACATTGGTGAAGCCGCGTCCGGCTCAAACCGTGTTCAACTTCGGATGGCGGTTATGCCATTCCGTTACCTGTTCGTAGGCATGGGCCAGCGCCAAAACCCGCGACTCGGCGAAAGGTGCGCCGATAATTTGGAGACCGATCGGCAGGCCGGCGCTCATGAAGCCGCACGGAACCGAGATCGTCGGCAGGCCGAAAACGTCAAAAGGCGCGGTATTGCGTGTGGGGACCGCCTCGAAGGTCGCACCTTCCTCGATCGGAACCGGACGGCGCGGCATCGTGGGTGTGATCAACAAGTCTACATTTGAAAATGTGTTCTTGATTTCCCTGCGGAGCCTATCAAGTTGGCGGCGCGCCTGCACGTAATCCGCTGCTTGAACGCCCGCGGAAAGTTGGATGATCCTATCCCGCGTGACGCGCTGATATTTTTCCGGAGACTTGGTGATCCACTCCGCGTGATAGGCATAGGCTTCTATCGCGCGCAGATTGCTGAACGGATCGCCGGGGAGGAAGCCGGCCAGCGGAAGCGTGACCTCACTGACACCTGCAGTTAGCCTTGAAAGAACTCCGATGGCAGTTTCCACGGCCTTCGCAATCTCCGGGTCCAAGTCGTCGAAGTAGGGAGTTCGCACAATGGCCAATCGCAGTTTCGAAGGGTGCGTCCGGAGATCGCGACTATAGTCTGGCACCGGCACGTTCATCGTAGTAGTGTCCTGTTCGTCATAGCCGGCAATGACGCCGAGCATCAGCGCGGCGTCCTCCACCGTCCTGCAGATCGGACCGACGTGGTCCAGCGTCCAGGAAAGCGGAATCACTCCACGATTACTCACGCGGCCGTAGGTGGGTTTGAATCCCACGATCCCGCAGTAACAAGCGGGAATACGGATACTTCCGGCAGTGTCGGTGCCTAACGACCCAAAACACAAGCCGGTTGCCGTGGCAGCCGCTGAGCCTCCCGACGATCCCCCGGGAATCCGATCTAGCGCCCAGGGGTTGTGCACCGGCCCGAAATAGGTGATCGACGAGCTTCCGCCGTAAGCAAATTCATGAAGATTGGTCTTACCGAGCAGAATCGCACCCGCATTCTTCAGCCTCCGGACAACCTCGGCGTCTTCGGAGGGAATCCGGTCCCTGAACAACTCGCTGGCAGCGGTCGTCCGAATGGCCGCTGTATCGATGTTATCCTTCAGGGCGATGGGAATCCCGTGGAGCGGGCCTCGCCACCGTCCCCGCCGTTGTTCCGCCTCCGCCTCTCGCGCGGCGACCAAAGCTTGTTCTTCGGTGACGGTGACGAAGGCATTCAATAGAGAGTTATAATTTGCAATTCGCTTCAGGCAGGCTTGTGTTAGCTCGACCGGGGAGGTGGCCTTGCTTCGAAGCATCTCCGACGCCTTCTTAAGCGTCACGTCTGCCAGCTCTTGCAACCGGCCAGAAGCTGGGTTAGCTGCCAAGCTGGCCACTGCGGCTCCACCGCTAGCGAGGAACCTTCTACGCGTGGAAGCGGACGGTTTCGTAGGCATGTCCACAATTAGATATTTAGTTTATCCCCCCGCGGAACAGCTTCGCGTGAGCAAGTCGAAGCAACTGTCGTTTCCGATCATCTCCGGATTCCTGGTTGCGCATGAGCGCCGTTCAAAGATGTATTTCTGTTTCTTGTGCGTTTGAGCTTTGTCCAGTTCAGCCTCGTCGTGAGCCTCATAGTCCAGGGGCATTGGGAAGCGGAACGTTTGCCGTTCGCAGCTACAGGGGAAAGATACACGACGCCTTCCCAGTGCGGCACTGTTGCTCCAATCCAGGTTCAGGAGGGACTCCTAGGGCCGAAAACCCACCTAGGGGCGCCGCTTCTGCGCCCGGTTTCAGTTCACCTTCGTCGCGTCCCGGGATGTTCGGTTCGTCCAATCGAGGGTACGCAACGTCGCTCCACACGCCCCCTCCCCCACACGCCTCCGAAGACATCCGCGTTGTTTAACGGCTTCCGCTCTGGATTTGGGCGTAAATTGGCTGGCATTTCATCCAAAGCAGCGAAATGAGTGTTTGACGGCGGTGGCGTGGGCTAAGCGCGTGCCGCCATTGATCGGGCCGAGCTTGCACCCTCCTTATACAAGGCGGCCCCGGCCAGCGCCGCCGCTACCGATACAATGATCGCGGCGGCAGTCGTCACGGCGGCCAGTCTTCGTGGGAACAAGCCGGTTACAACCATGAGCGAGGTGTTGGGCAGCAATGTGCCCATTGCCCAGGCGCCGAGTCCTGCGTACACAGCGGTGGTCGGCCCTGCACCAAAGTGGGGGCGCATCACGGCGTACAGCCCCACCACCAGAATTCCGTAGAGCAGGCCAATCAGGTTGAATGCCACGATTTGGTTGACGGAAAACTCAGGTCTACCTAGCGTCTTCATCGCGGCGGCCCACTGCGGAGCGAGCATCAGGCCATCGACGAGATATCCGAGGATGTTGCCGACGATCCCGGCGACGATACCGCCCAGGAGAACTCGGCCGATATTGACTTTTCCCATGGTGCCTCCTTCGCGAAGCAGAAAGATCATACGCTCGTCTCAGGTTGCACGCAAGGGGAGCACGGCGGCCCGGGCCAGAGAAATGTTAGGGCACACCCTGGTTTGCGATTGATGATGGCGCAGGGAGGCGAGAGCATCGGTTTCGGTTTCAGTTTAGAATGGACAAAACGAAATGCCTGTTATTCCGCTTGGATGACAGCGAAAAAAAGGCGAGAAATGGGTGATTTTCTGGCACATCTGGTTGACGCGCCGTTGCCGAATGTTCTCGTCCTCGCCGGGCCGATCTTTCTCGGGATTGGGGTAGTTGGCAAGGTTAGCGGCAAGATAGACCCTGGCACCACCGGCAGGATCACGTCAGCGATGCTCGGAGCTGTCCCTGTAGTATTCGGTGTCTATACCCACTCTTCAGCCGACAAGGCTCGCGGCCAACCGAACCAGACTACCGATAGCCAATCGACACGCGGGCAACAGCGGTTACCGCATCCAAGGGCGCCGGAGCCGTCGAGCCTGCTTTCAGGAGTTTGGAGAAACGATAATCCGGGGACACGAGGGATTACCAAGCTCGAAATTCAGCAAACGGGCGAAACGGTCTTGGTGCGCGCCTGGGCTACCCGTCTGCCGCAACCCTGCGATTGGGGAACACAAAAAGGAGTGTTTGGCTTGAACTCCGCCAATATCACTTGGGACCAGGGCGTCGTCGTTCGCAAAATGATTCTCACGCCGGACGCTGGGCGCCTGCGAATGTGCAGTTACGCAACGCGGATATGGTTGCCGCACTCAGCCGGCTATAGGCCATCTGTGGAAATTGGCCGCACTGATGCGGCCCGATACGGTTCGGTTGCCTGGCGATATCTGCCCATGCGATATCCGCCCATACCCGTTCCGGTGGTCA
>JAGWQP010000110.1 GCA_028876805.1 Acidobacteriota bacterium
CCGCCGCCGATCCCGCGCCGCCGCGCGCAATTCCACCCCCACCCTGGCCGCCACGACCAGCGCCTCCACCCCCGCCGGCCCGCGGACTCGCGCCGGCCAGCGCCGGGTCATCGTCTTCGAGCGCCGGGTCGCCGCCGCCGCGCGCTCGAGCTCCACGCCCCGCACCACGTCCGCCGGTTGGCGGTAGCCCCGTAAGATTCCACGCCGCTAGCAATTGATCGCGTTCCGCGTCGGTCGACCAGCGCATCAAATTGATGCGAATGGAATCGGGGGCGCCCCCGACGTGATCGGTCGTCGCGGTGAAACTCAACGTCGGTCGCGTGGCCGTCGTTTGCGCCGGAGTCTGGACCGCGGCCAGCACCATCCCGGCCATCAGAATCGACACTGTGGCTCTGCTCATTTGTCCTGGTTTGTACCCCAAACCCTACCCAACCACTCGACCAGCCGTTCCAATTCCTCGTCGGTCAGCTGAGCCCCTCGTTCTCGCATGTCCACGGCGATGACGCGCCACTGCTCCTCGGGATACCGCGACGTCTCGACGCGGTCGAGCCCGTGGCATTTTGTGCAGGCCCGATCGAGAAGCCTTTTGGCCTCCGGGTCGGAGAAAAACGTAGTGATCTCCGGCGGGACGTACGTCCGCGGAAACGGCTTCGAATCCGGTCCGAACTTAGCCACCAGCCAGTCGAGAACAGTCCTCCGGTCGTCGTCGGAAAGCGCCTCTCCCCCGTCCTTGTGCTTGGCCACGAGGAGCTTCTGCCATCCGTCCCGGTCCAGGGCAAAGAAAGCATAGTCATCGATGCCGTGGCAGGCGGTGCAGTTCTTGCGGATGACCTGCCAGACAGGGCCGTCGGGACGGGTGACTTGCGGGCGTGCGGGTCTGCGTCCGATTTGCGCGCACAACGGCAGCGCCAATAGTGCTGCCAGGACCGGGTTCGCGAATCTCACATCGACCACCTTACGCGATCGGCAGAGGTCCGGTACTCGAACCAAAACTCTCGCGATCAATGCCGTACAGATGGAGAATGCTCAACAGCATGTTCGAAGTCCTTTGCCGGTTGTCTGGGAAAACGATGTGGCGATTCCCCTTGAACGTGCCGTCGATGCCGCCTACCAGAATAACCGGCACTTTCTCGTGCGCGTGCCGGTGCGAGTTGCCCATATTGCTTCCCTTGTAAATCAGCACGTGATCGAGAACGGTGCCATCGCCGTCGGGGATCTTCTTCAGCTTGTCGACGAAATACGCTAGGTTCTCGACGTGGTAGCGGTTCATCTTGGCGTAGTTGGCGATATTGTCCGGTTTATCGCCGTGGTGCGACGATCCATGCCAGCCCCCATTGAAACCGGATTCGGGGAAGCTCGCACCGGAAAGGTCGCGGCCCAGCATGAAAGTCGCGGAGCGCGTGATGTCACCTTCAAAAGCCAGCGCTATCAAGTCGTACATTAACCGGAAATGGACGTGCTTGCTTTCCGGCAGGCCGAATGGGATCTCACCAGACGGCTCACTGACGGTCTTGCTCATCGCAATCTTGATCCGCCGCTCGAGCTCACGGATGTTCTCCAGATAGGTGTCGAGGCGGCTCCGGTCGCCGGCCCCAAGATCCTTTTTGAACGACGCGATCTCGTAGGTTACTGAATCGAGGATGCTGGCGTTCTGTTTGCGCCCCGCCAGCCGCTCCTCCGGACTCGCTCCATCGCCGAACAAGCGCTCGAAAGCTACACGCGGATTGACTTCGGTCGGGAGCGGCTCGGTGGGCGAGCTCCACGATATGGAGTTGGTATATGCGCAGCTATAACCCCAATTGCAATTTCCAAAATTGCCGATATCCTCCACCCCGAGTTGAATGGACGACAGGATCGTGTCCCGGCCGTACTTGTTCGCGATCAACTGGTCGATCGTGACGCCCAAAGAAGGGCTCACCGCGTTTCTTCGCGGCCGGACGCCGGACAAAAGGACGGCGCCGCGCGCATGGTCGCCGCCGGGCTCTTCGGTGGTGGCCATGGCCTCGGGCAGGTCCAGTCCGGAGATGAGAACCACCCGGTCACGGAATGGCTCGAGCGGCTTGGTGATAAACGAAAAATCGAAGTTGGAACCTTCCTGTAAGGGGCTCCAATATCCGGGCGCCGCGCCGTGCGGGTGCCAGATTCCCACGAAGCGCTTCACCGGGCTCGCCGAGGTCTGGCGCAAGGGCGTTTGCGCTGGAACCATCGAATCCAGCAGCGGCAAGGCTACAGTCACACCGACACCGCGCAGAAACGCGCGACGGGGAATGTGCTTCTTGGTGACAAACATCGATCCGGCCTCCTTGCCGATCCTGATTTCGGCGCTCAGTTGGAACTCTCTCGAGTCTTGGTTCTCATCTGAAATGGGGCGCTCTCGATTACTCCCAACAACAGCGACGAGAACCGGTAGTTATTCTTCTCTGCATCCCGCACAATCGAGCGGATCACCGGCATATCGTAGTACTCGACTCCGCGCCCCACCCCGTAGGTCATCAGTTTTTCAGTAATCATGCGGACGAACTGGGGCGAATAACCGACCAGGGCCTTCCTCAACTCGACCGGGCCGTTGACCTTGGTGCCATCCCACAGTTCGGCCGACGCATCGATCACTACTCCCCCGTCGCCCCCCTGCTTGGTCCGCCACGTGGCGTCGGCATCAAAGTTTTCGAGCGCAAAACCGATCGGGTCCATCAGTTTGTGGCAGCTGGCGCAGGGCTCGTTTTTGCGGTGCATCGTCATTTGCTCTCGCAAGGTGAGAATCTTTTGCCCACCGCCCTTGGTGTCCTCGAGCGGTGGCACGTTCGGGGGAGGCTCTGGAGGGGGGGTGCCGAGGATGTTTTCGAGCACCCACACGCCCCGCTTGACCGGCGAAGTCCTGAAATTCTGCACCCAGGTAACCGACAGGAAGCTTCCCTGGCCCAGCAGTCCACGGCGATAGTCCAGCTCCGGGCCGAGCGCAACGCGCCGGAACTCGGAGCCGTAAATATTGGGAATGCCGTAGTGCCGGGCCAGACGCTCATTCAAAAATGTATAGTCCGCGGTCAGAAGATCGACGACGCTGCGATCCTCCCGCACGATGCTTTCCAAAAGCAGTTCCGTCTCGCGCCGGAAACCCTTCCGCAACTCATCGTCCCAATTGGGATAGAACACTCCGTCCGGGGAGGTCGCCGGAAGATTCCGCAGGTACAGTAACTGGTCGCCGAAGTTTTCCACCAGACGCTCGGAGCGAGGATCGACCAGCATGCGCCGTACTTGTTGCTCGAGCACCGCCGGATTGTGAAGTTTCGCCTGGCTGGCCAGGCTGATCAATAGATCGTCGGGGATGCTGCTCCACAGGAAGAAAGAGAGACGCGAGGCCAGTTCCAGGTCGCTCACGCGGTAGGGTTGACCCGCCGGCAGGCTCGCCGGCTCCTTCTCGGCGCGCACCAGAAATTGCGGGCTTGCGAGGATTCGCCGCAGCGCCAGTTCTACCCCATCCTCAAACTGGCCGTCGCGGCGCCCCTGCTGGTAAAAGCTCATCAGCCTCTCGAGATCGCCCGACGTGGGGGGACGCCGATAGGCGCGCCGCGCCAGCGTCCGAAGGATGTCTTTGGCACAAGCCTCTTCCTCGCTCGCCTCCGATGGCCGGCACGTGAAGACCTTGCGCATGCTGGGCGAGCTCTCGGGACGCATGGGATGAAACGGGCCTTGAATCCTCAAAAGGCCGATGGCCGGGTAATACTGCAGCTGGGGGATACTATTATTCTCAAGCGACTTTCGCTCGTACTGCCGGATCAGATCGAGGCTGGGGCGGTAGTTGGCCGCGAGGAAGGCAGCGCCTACCGTGTGCGTCCCGGCCTTGACCGGGATGGTGATGTCGAGCGACCCGTCGGCCTCGCCTTGCATTCCCTGGGTCAGCCCGACCCCAACGTAATCAAACAGGTGCACGCGCTCGCCATCAATGAGCAGTTCCAGTTGTTCGCCGGGGACATATTTCCCAAGGCCGAAATTTTGGATGGAAAATTTGTATTCCCCGTCGGCCGGGAAGCTATGGTGCACCAACATTCCACCTCGAGTGCCAAGAGGCAAACCCTCGATGTGCTCATTCTGCGAGGTGTCTCCTGGTGCAATAAAGGCAGATTCCGTCGGCGTCTTCCAATAGCCGACGGCCATGCGCGCGATGCGCGCCGCCGCCGTCGTGTACGCCTCGAGCAGCGTCGGGGAGATGGTTAGCGAACCGGCGACGTTGTCAAAACCTCGGGCCGAATCGTCCGGAGGTAACAGCGTCGTGGTATCGACCTCAAGGTCCAGCAGGTCGCTGATAACGCTCGAGTATTCGGTTCGGTTGAGGCGATGAAGGCCGATCGATCCGGGATTGAGGCGCCCTACCGCCTTGCGATCGATCTCCGTTTCCAGCCAGTCCCGGAGCCCTTGGTACTCAGCCAAAGGCGGCCGGCGCATGCCTGGCGGAGGCATCACGCCCGCTCGAAGTTTCCGCACTACCTTTTCCCACAACTCCGGGTTGTCCCCGGCGGTCGTGAGATCTAATTTCTCGAGCGAAAGATTGGCCGTCTTCGCCTTGTCATTATGACAAACCACGCAGTACCGGTCGAGAAGGGCGCGCTCCACCCCCGCGGTGTCCCGCTCGGATGGAGATTGCCCCGCCGCGGGACTCGACCCGATTACACAGCCGACGGCCATGCTGCCCCAGATGAGCGCTTTCGTCATCGAAACCCTTCCCGGGCCCCCCGTCATCGATCGATTTTATGCCAAAACGCCGGCAACTGCAGCCTCCGACCTCTGCCTAATCGTAATGCTGATGCAAGCGCTTGTGATCTTCGTGTTGCTTCTCGTTGTGAACCGCCGCCGCCTTCTTGTGCGCACGGGCGAGGTGGGTTTGTCTGGAAGCTTCCGAACTGACCGCACTTAACGAGATCAGCTGCTCCAGGTCGTGGTTTCGGCAGGCAGGGCACTCCGCGCGAGGCGACGTGGCGAGCGTCAGGTACTCAAAACGGTGCCCACAGTCGCGGCATGCGTATTCATAGATGGGCATGAGCGAAGTTTACTATGAAACCTCCGCCTCAGGGTGTTGGAGCACCTCCGCTTTCCGTAGTATGATCAGTCCCGAGATCGACGAATGTTGAGGAGGGGCTGGTGCGAAAAGTTTGGCTCATGCTCTTGATGCTGGCGGTTGGCATAGGAATCGGACTGGGTGTCTCGGGCCGGTTGATTTCCACCGAAGCCCGCTCGAAGCCCGGAGCGGGTTTTGCTGCGATTCCGGGAGGCCTGGGGTCCGAGGATCTGACGGGGCCCTACGAAGTGGTCAAGAACTGGCCGCAGGACATCAGCACGCTCGCTGGCAATGACAAGTGGACCTACGGAGCCGGTGAAAGCGTCTTTGCGGAAAACCCGAATCGGATTTACATGCTCTTTCGCGGCGAACTGCCCAAGATGAATCCGCCGAAAGCAGTCTTGCTACCCCAACTGGGACCCAGCATCAGCTTTCCCGTGGCCGGTTTCTGGCGCGATGCCACCACAGCCTCGCTGCCCGGCACCGGCGGCACCGACAATGACATGAGCGAATGGAAGACGGCCTGGGAGGGAAAGGCGAAGGACATCGGACTCAAAGGCCCGCCCTACCGGCAGCTGGGCGTGGACGCGAAGTGGGAAAACTGCGTGGTGGTCGTCGATGGCAACGGCAAGATCATCGAGACCTGGAAGCAATGGGACAAGCTGTTCCGGCGCCCGCATTCGATCTACATCAGCCCGTACGATCCGGAAAAGAACGTCTGGATCGTCGACGACAACATGCAGGTCATCTACAAGTTCACCCACGATGGGAGCAAGCTGCTTCAAACCATCGGAACTCCGGAAGTCGCGGGCGCCGACGCCACCCACTTCAACCGCCCGACCTACATCGATTGGCTGCCCGACGGCACCTTCTTCGTCTCAGACGGCTACACCGGCACGCGCGTAGCGAAATTCGATAAGGACGGGAAGTTTCTCATGGATTGGGGCAAGCTCGGCGGACCTCCCCGCGGTCCTGTTGACACTCGTCCCGGTTACTTCAGCAACGTTCATGGCGTGGCCGTGGATCCGGCCACGCGCCACGTTTTCGTGAACGATCGCAACAACCACCGCATTCAAGTCTTTGACGAAAACGGCAAATATCTCTACGAATGGAAGATCGATGCCGACCCGTCAAGCCTGCACTTGCTCTACATCGGATCCGGCAAAACCATTTGGACCTATGACCGCACAACCAACAAGATGGTCGAGTGGGATTTGCAAGGACACCTGCTGTATTCCTGGGGCAGCATGGGCGAGTTCCCGGGCGGTCTGTGGGGTGTGCACGGGATGAGTGTGGACCAGGACGGGAATCTGTATGTCGCTGAAGTCGATGCCGGCCGCGTCCAGAAGTTCCGTCCCCGGCCGGGCGCCAACCCCGAATTCCTGGTGGCCAAGCCGATCTATTCCGCCTGGAAGTAAACTCCGCGCGGTATTCAGGGCCGGCGGCCCGGCCCCGCCCGTCTTTACGGCGACTGGCAGGCGAAGTTGGCTGCATCGTCGATGCTGCCCGTCCCCTTATACCGGGCGACTTCCGGATAAGGGCAGAGCGGCCGCGTGCGGTCCACCTTCCCGTCCTTGCTGTGCGAGGCAACGATCTTTTCCGGTGCTTTCCCTTGTTCTACCCACCGTTCGAGCGTGCCCACTTTGTCGAACACGTTGGGACCTTCGCCGCCACCGCAGTGCCCCATTCCCGGCTCGAGGAATAGCCGAATATGATCCATGGTTTTCGCGGCGCCGCCCATGGTGTCAACGACGCTTTTGTAATACTTGAGGGTGTTCAGCGTCGCCACGTTGGTATCGCTCCAGCCGTGGTAGAGCAGCAGCTTTCCGTTATGGGCGAAGAATGCGCTCAGGTTCGGATCCGTCGCGTTCATGATGGCGTTGTCCGGCTGTTCGGCGCGCGCGATGCCGGTATCGAAATCGAACGTCCGCCAGTCCCAGGTGGGGTCATGGTACACGACATACTTAAAGTGATCGAAGATGTTGGCAGAGGGATCCGGACCGGAGCCCAACACACCCCAACCCAACTCAGTGCCGGGCACGAGCGACGCAAACAGCTCGGCGCCGGTGCGCGGATTCCGTCCCGGAGCGTACATCTTCCGCGCCGCCTCCACTTGGGGAGCGGTCAGGCATGACGGGCCGTCGGCGCCTTTGCAAAGCAGCACCCGGGGGTCGAAATGACATCGCGTGGGATCTTCGATGAGTCCGTCCTTGACGCCATCCAGCGCATCGCAGGCGTCGAGCGCTGCTTGGTGGACGAGCGGGTACTTCGTCGGTGGAATGTAGCTCTCGGAGTTTTTGAGCAGGGCGAACGCCGCCCACAATGCCAGCGCCGTCCGGTTGGCGGGCGCGCCGGCGATGATGCCTTCGTAATCGTCGGGGAATTTCTGGGCTTCTTTCAGCCCCTGACGGCCGCCGGTCGAACACCCGTTCCAATAGGAAAGACGAGGTCCGCTGCCATAGAACGCCTGAATGACGGCCTTGGCTTTGACCGTCATTTCGTGCTCCGAACGCCATCCGAAGTCGATCAATCGTTCGGGATGCTCGAGCGCGAAACTCCCGCTCCCGCCCACGTGCCCGGTGTCGGTCGACACACTGGCATAACCGGCCCGCACCGCCTCGGCCATGGCCGAGTAGCTGATCACTCCGGCCCAACCTCCGTTTCCGACCGCCTCGAGCTTGCGGTTCCAGCCGGATGCGGGGAGCCAAAACTCCACTTTGATATCGGAATCGCTGGTCGGCTTTAGCGTCGCGGCGACGCGGCAAAACTCCGGTAGATCCTGGTAAGGATTCCGACCGGTGCCCTTCTGCCCTTGGCCCGCATTCGGCGGCGAAAACTGACCCGCCGGAACCACCTGGACCATGGTGACGGTGGTGTCGGCCAGTCGAAGCGACGACAGACTTTCGCACGACGCCGCAAACGCAGGCGACGCGGCCAGTAACACGAAGACCCCTCTTGCGCGCATAAAGTCCTCCAACTGATTATTTCCCGACTAGATGCTCCACATCCTTTTCGTTTTCGCAGACCCAGTCCAGCAATTCCGTGTCGGGGACGAGAGCCCAGGGGATCGTCACAGTCCAAGCCTTGGTGTACGCCTTTCGGTCGTCGATCGTGAGTTCGACCGTCATATGCCCGAAGTCGCCGCGCCGAAAGCGCTCGATCACGCGCAGGGCGTCGCTGTGAGGATGCCCGCTATCGTCGAGCCAGGTTTTTTCATTAATGCCAATGGTGTTCACGACAAGCGTGTCGCCTTCCCATTGACCCACCGAGTACCCGAACCAGCCCGGATCTGGCTGTGCAGGAAGAGGCCGCCCGTCGGTGAAGATCTGGCGATACGAGTGATAGCTTTCAAAAAGCATCACGACGAGTCCGGGAGTCTGAATCAGCTTCTTCGGCATGAAGTGAGCGTCGAAATCCGTCACGCTGTGCGGCAGGCAGTGTCCGCTCGGCCTGTCTCGCCCGTTGTTCTCCAGACGTTCGTGGTAGAGCTTGGCCGCCCAGGGCTCGAGTGCAATCTCAGCCCCATCGGCGCCCAGGTTGGCGAGATACTTATCGGTCGAGACCTGCCAGATTCCGGAAAGATCCGGCTTGCCGTCGGCCATCCTCGGAGCCGGTGCGGACAGCTTCGGGGTGCCGTCTTTGGTGCGCGGAATGCCTGGAGTGCGATAGTTCGTCCACTGCGCTCCGACCGGCATCACCACCACCGCCAGAGCAGGCCCAACGATCCCCAGAGAGAAGGGGCGGAAGCTCGTTCGCACACGACCGCCTTTCCATGGACGCGTGTGAGAGTATACACCAGCCGCTCCCCAGCGTGTGCGCGTCTGCCCGCATCAAAACATTGCGATGGGGTTCACCGGCGACCCGGTCCCCTTGGGAATCGGCAGGGGCGCCACCGTCAACATAAATTCCCATCGGTTCCGCAGGGCGGCGGCCTCGCTGAGTGCCTCGAAATCAGCCCTATCGATCAGGTGGATGCCC
>JAGWQP010000111.1 GCA_028876805.1 Acidobacteriota bacterium
ACGCTGTACCTGTTCCACATCGACCTCAACATCTACGCGTTCGTGGGTCTCATCATGCTGATTGGCATCGTGGAAAAGAACGCCATCATGCAGATCGACTTCGCGCTTGAAGCCGAGCGGGAGCAGAACCTGAAGCCGCTGCAGGCGATTTATCAAGGCTGCCTGATCCGTTTCCGCCCGATCATGATGACCACGATGGCGGCGATGCTCGGCGCCGTGCCGATCGCGCTCGGTTACGGCGCCGGCGGTGAAGCACGCCGTCCGCTCGGGTTAGTGGTGGTCGGCGGCCTGCTCTTTTCGCAATTGGTCACTCTGTATCTGACACCGGTCTTTTACACCTATATGGCTGCAGCCCAAGATAAGGTGCGTTCCTGGCGCGGCGGGGAGAAAAAAGTGACCCACCCGACGCCGGTGGCCGGGTAGCGGCGACCGCCCTGGCCAGGGAGGTGCGTTGCGGAACGCCGTTCGGACAATTGATTTGACCTCAGATGCCGGCGTACCAGGAGTAGCCGAGTTCCGGAGAAATCGAGCCAAGGCCCTTCCCGATATTTCTCAGGCTATCGGTCACCCTGATGCCAGAGAGGTATTTGACGCTCTTGTAACCGAGCTGGCGGGCGACCCGCAGCCGAACGGGAGCCCCGTGCGGCGCTGGAAGATCCCCACCGTTCATCCCGTAAGCGAGCAAGGTCTGCGGATGAAACGAGTCGGCCAGGTCGAGGCTGTCCCACGAATCGTCAAAGGGAAAGAAGACCACATACTTGGCCCCGGGGCGGACTCCCACCAGGTTCAGGATGTAAGAAAGAGGGACACCGGTCCATTCGGCGATGAAGGACCAGCCTTCTTCGCAGGCTTGATGGGTAATCTGACTGCGGGGCGGAAAGCGTTTCAGATCCAGAAGAGAAAAAGACGAGGGACGCGCGACCAGTCCATCGACCGTGAGACGCCAGTCCCGAAAACCGCGCACGAACAGAAGCCGGTACAGTTCGTTCCGAGGAACCCCCCCGTTGACTGGGAACACTGTTGAGATCCGGCTTTGATCGAATTCGCGGACGAGCGAATGATGCGACATCAAGAGACGCTGTGCGGCGTAAGTGAGCGTTTCGCCAGCCCCGAACAGGCCGCCATGATCGGGCGGAATCAGGTCGTATCGATCGGCGACGCGCGCTAGGACGGCCAAGCCGGAGGCCCCGGCTGCGACCGCCACTCCGCTTGTGACTAGCTTCCGCCGGGAGAGTCTGCTGGGTGTGAAAACCCTCCGTTGGGCGCCGGTGCGGCCGGTGACCATCGCCCGCACGCGAGCGGAGAATCCGGCGAAACCGACCTTGGTGACATGGACCAAAAGAAAGAGAACCAGAAGGTTCGCCACAAAGAAATGAATCGTTCGCGCGGACTGGTGACCGCCAAAGACGATGACTAGCACCGGGAACACGGACGCGAGGGCCGGGGACATGGCGAGGCCGGTGAGGATGATCAGAGGAAACAGCAGGAAGACGACGGCGAGATAGCTGAGACGTTGAACCGTGTTGTACCGTTCTTGGTCGCCGGAATGATCCCGGTTAGGCACCAAATCGTCCCGAAAGTGCGACGTGAAAAGGCCCCAGAGGACGTACACCAGGCCGGTCAAGACACAAGCCCAGGCCGATAGAAAGTGCAGATAGCGCCCCCAGCCCGACTGGCCTACCAGCACCAACGGAAGAGGCAGATGGAGCAGAGAGGGAGTTCCCAGGGTTCCCGTTTCGCCCCAATAGAGACGAGGGTGGGCCAGGAGAATGGCAATGCCGCTCGCCAGCAATCCAAAGAAGGCTAAGGTCGTGATCCAGTGAGTGATGCGGACTAGAGCCGAATGCCGCGGCCGGTCGAAAGCCTCCGGATCTTCGATTACTAGGCGGGCCGAGGTTGCCATAGCAGGGCGATGATAGCACACGAACCCTGCGGTCGATTGACTCTGCGCGGGCGGAATCGCCGGCGGGGATCTTGACGATTCTGCTGTGCTGCCGCTACTCGCTGATTTCGATCGTGGGACCCTCTTGCCCGGCGGCTTCCTGGACGCGGCCGGCGGTGTTGCGGGCGAGCTCGAGAAAAGACTCTCCTTCAGCGGGGCGGAGCGCAATCGGCCGGCCGCCGTCGCCGCCAATGCGGACCTTCGGGTCGAGCGGCAATTCGCCGAGAAACGGTACCTGCATCTGTTCCGCCGTGCGGCGACCGCCACCCGAGCTGAACACATCGATCCGCTCGTTGCAATGCGGGCAGTCGAGGTAGCTCATGTTCTCGACGATACCGAGGATCGGCACCTTCACCTGGTGAAACATGTGAATCGCCTTGCGCGCGTCCTCGAGCGACACGTCCGACGGCGTGGTCACAACGATGGCGCCAGTGAGGGGAGCGCTCTGAATCAGTGAAAGGGCCACGTCGCCGGTGCCGGGCGGCAAGTCGATGATGAGATAGTCCAACTCGCCCCAGTCGACTCCGCGCAGAAACTGCTGGATCACGCTGTGAAGCATGGGCCCGCGCCAGACCAGCGGCTTATCTCCGGGGTTGAGAAAGCCCATGGACATCAGCCGCACGCCATACTGTTCGAGCGGCTGAATGCGTTCCCCGTGTACCATCGGCGTGCGGTTGATCCCCATCATTAAGGGCACATTGGGGCCGTACACATCGGCGTCCATCAAGCCGGCCTTGTAGCCGAGCGACGCCAGTGCGACAGCAAGATTAACCGACACGGTGGTCTTGCCGACCCCTCCTTTTCCCGAGCCGACGGCGATCAGATTCTTCACTCCGGGAATCGGCATTCTCGGAGGCACGCCCGGCTGGTTCGGAGTCATGGCTACTATCGTAGCAACTGTTTCGGCCGACGCCTCCCGGTCAGCCAGGACTCAGTATCGGCTCGCTCAGCGGCTCGCTTTCGGGCGCAGATGCCTTCGGCTCCGGCCACCCGAGAACGGAGTTCAAAATCCAGTGCAATTGGGCACGTTCGAAGGGAGCGCCGCAGTAGTCGCTCGCGCCCGCATCCAGGGCATCCAACCATTGTTTGACGTCCGGAAACCGGCTCACCACGATGACCGGCAGCTTGGGGTAAGTCTCCCGCAGCAGGCAGAGGGTTTCGCGATATTCCAGGCTGTCACTGGAAATAAAAACCGCCGAGAGGCTGGGCCCGCGCCGGAGGTCGGAAAGATACTGCTTCCGGCTGACTTGATGGGACTCCGCGAGGAGAATCCGGGCGAGCTGATGACCGAGGTCTTCCGGCAAGCCGAGGAGGGCAAAACGTGACATTTGCAGAACTCCAAAGAAAGTGGAATTCTCGGCGCGGAGTCAAAAGCGGGTCGGCAGAGACCGAACTTGCTTCCAGCTTATCCGTGGTTGCGGCCAGCGTCCAATCGATAATTCTTATGGCTGTGCTCCGGCGCGACCGATACTAACCCGCGCCGCGCTTCCTGATCGAGCCGGACAACGGTTCGGGCCAAAACGGGTCAAGTTCTCTCTTTTTAAAACCTTTCCCTTTACTTTCAGTGCCTTGGGATGCTAGTCTGAGGGTCTTATAATGCGTACAGTTGACTTGATCCAGCGGAAACGCGACGGGGAAGAGCTCGCGCCTGACGAGATTGAATTCCTGGTGGAAGGCTACACCAGCGGAGACATTCCGGACTATCAGATGTCCGCGTTCCTCATGGCCGTCTTCTATACGGGCATGTCCGACCGCGAAGTCACCCGGCTGACGGAGTGCATGTTGCGGTCGGGAGACCTGGTGGACCTGTCCTCGGTTCCGGGTGTGAAAGTGGACAAGCACTCGACGGGCGGCGTGGGCGACAAGACCAGTCTAATCGTGGCGCCTCTAGCCGCCGCCGCTGGCGTGGTGGTGCCGATGATGTCGGGGCGCGCGCTCGGGTATACGGGAGGCACGCTGGACAAGCTCGAATCCATTCCGGGATTTCGCACCAATCTGTCGACCGATGAGTTTCGCAAACAACTCACCGAACAAGGCCTGTGCTTCATCGGCCAGACCGAAAGGCTGGCGCCGGCCGATGGCAAGCTGTATGCGCTGCGTGACGTCTCTGGAAGCGTCGAGTCGATTCCGCTGATTGCGTCGTCGATCATGTCGAAGAAGCTGGCCGAGGGCGTGGATGCGCTGGTTTTGGACGTCAAGGTCGGCAACGGCGCGTTTCTCAAAAAGCAGGTCGACGCGCGGCGGCTAGCGCAGATGATGGTAAGCATCGGCCGGCCCCGGGACAAGAAGGTCCAGGCATTAATTACCGACATGAGCCAGCCGCTGGGATACGCGGTCGGCAACGCGCTGGAGGTGATGGAGGCCTCGCAGACGCTGCAAAATGCCGGGCCGACCGACTTAACGCGACTCTCGATCGAATTGGCGGCGCGGATGATTTACCTTGGCAAGAAAGCCGCGACGCTCGACGAAGCGCGCCGCACCGCCGAGCAACTCCTGGTGGACGGATCCGGTTACCAGAAGTTCAAGGACGTGGTGGCAGCGCAGGGCGGAAACCCGCAGGCATTGGACAAGTTCGAATTGCTGCCCAACGCCACCGGCATGCGCGAAATCGCGTCGCCCCGCGGCGGGTATGTGAGCCTGATCGACGCCGAAGACATCGGAAAAGCATCCAACATGATTGGTGCCGGCCGAGACAAGAAAGACGATGCCATCGACCCGGCCGTAGGAATTATCCTGGAAGTCAAAGTCGGCGAAAAGGTGGATGCCGGCTCGGTTCTCTGCCGCATTTATTACACTCGAGAAGATCGCGTGGAGGAAGCCGCGGAAGTGGTGGAAGACGCCTTCCGCATTTCCGCGCAAAAGCCCGACGAGCGGGAGCTGATCCTGGAAGTCGTGGGATAAATGGGGCGTTTCACCGGGCTTTTCGGCCTCGCCGTCATTCTGGGTTGCGCTTGGTTAGTCTCCGCCCATAAGCGGGCTATTAAACTGCGCGTACTCGCCTGGGGTCTCGGCCTGCAGTTCGCGTTCGCACTACTGGTTCTCGACACCGGCTTCGGCGATGTCTTCAGAGCCGTCAGCCGGGGCGTCACGGCCATGATCAACTACGTCGCGGCGGGTAGCACGTTCGTTTTCGGCAACCAACTGGGAGGACCGGACGGGCCGTTCGGTGTGGTGTTCGCGTTTCAAGTGCTGCCGATCGTGATTTTCATCGCCTCGTTTTTTTCCATTCTGTACTACCTGGGGATCATGCAGTGGGTGGTACGCGGGATGGCGATCGTGATGCTCAAGGTGATGGGGGCCAGTGGCGCCGAATCGCTCAACGTAGCGGCGAGCATCTTCATGGGGCAGACCGAAGCGCCCCTGACCATCAAGCCGTTCATCGCCGACATGACCGAGTCGGAGCTGTTCACCATCATGACCAGCGGGATGGCGCACGTGTCAGGCGCGGTGATGGTGGGGTACGTGCTCGTGGCGCACGTCGACATCCAGCACCTGCTGACAGCGGTGATCATGACGGCGCCGGCCACGATCATGCTGGCCAAGATTTTCATTCCCGAAACCGAGAAACCGGCCACCGCCGGCCGCGTCGAAATCAAGGTGGAACGGACGGCGGTTAACGTAATCGATGCCGCGGCGCAAGGGGCGGGCGACGGTCTGCGCCTGGCCTTGAACATCGGCGCGATGCTGATTGCCTTCATCGCACTGATCGCGATGATGAACGGGATTCTGGGGTGGATGCACACGCTTCCGTTTTGCGGCTGGGTACCGCCGACTCTGGAGAAGATCTTCGGCACGATCTTCGCGCCGCTCGCCTGGATCATGGGGGTGTCGTGGAAAGACGCCGCCGATATCGGTAACCTGTTGGGCACGCGGCTGGTGCTCAACGAATTCGTCGCCTTCACTCAGCTGGGACCGATGAAGGCACGCCTGGACCCGCACTCGTTCACGATCGCCACCTATGCGCTGTGCGGGTTCGCCAACTTCAGTTCGATTGCGATTCAGATCGGCGGGATTGGCGCTCTGGCGCCGAACCGCAAGTCGGACTTGGCGCGCATGGGCATACGCGCGGTCGCAGCGGGCTCGATGGCGAATTTCATGTCGGCGTGCATCGCGGGAATGCTGCTGTGATCCGCACGGCCTCGCAGTATCTCGAACAACGGATCAAGAGTAAACCGGCGATCGCGGTGGTCCTTGGCAGCGGTCTCGGCGCGTTTGCTGAGGAACTGGCCGACCCGTTGGAGGTCCCCTATGGGCAAATAGCGGGTTGGCCGCCATCGCTGGCCGTCGGCCACGCGGGGAAACTGGTAATCGGCAAGCTGGGCAAGCTCGATGTCGCGGTGATGGCGGGACGTGCGCACTTGTATGAGGGGTACACCCCGGCACAGGTGACCCATGGAATCCGGGTGCTGGCATCGCTCGGGGTCCGCTCGATCGTGCTCACAAACGCGGCCGGTGGGATCAATCCCGCGCTCGAGCGCGGCGGACTGGTGTTGATCTCTGACCATATTAACCTGCAAGGCGCAAACCCCCTCGTCGGGCCGAATCGCGACGACCTGGGACCACGATTCCCCGATATGTCGGAAGCGTACTCGAAGCCTTACCGGAAAATCGCCAAACAGGTCGCGGAGGAACTGGCGATCTTGGTTACCGAGGGGGTGTATGCCGCCATGCTGGGGCCTTCGTATGAAACTCCAGCCGAGATCCGGTTTCTGCGGACCATCGGGGCTGACGTCGTGGGTATGTCCACGGTGCCGGAGGTCATCGTCGCCAATCACATCGGGATGAAGGTGCTGGGAATCTCGTGCGTCACCAACATGGCCGCGGGGATCACACCGCAAAAGATCAACCATGAGGAGGTTCTCCAGACCGGCGGCTTGGTGCGGAACACCCTAGTGCGGTTTCTGAAGGCGCTGCTGCCGCGATTGGAGGCATGCCCATGAATGGCGGACCGGCGGTGATGGATGATCCGCTCGTGGCTGCGGCGTTGACGGCTCGCCAGAATGCCTTCGCCCCGTTTTCGAAGTTCAAGGTGGGCGCCGCCGTCGAAGGTTCCGATGGCCGGATTCATACCGGCTGCAACGTAGAGAATGCCACGTACAGCCTCACGGTCTGCGCCGAGCGGGTGGCGGTCTTCAAGGGTGTCTCGGAAGGCGAGCGCCGGTTCAAGCGGGTGGCGGTTGCGGCGGATACGGAGAAACTGACGCCCCCCTGTGGCGCGTGCCGCCAGATTCTGTGGGAGTTCTGCGGGGACGTGGAGATCGTCCTGGTGAACCCGCGGGGTAGGATCGAGGAGTACCGATTAAAGGAGCTCTTTCCGAAGCCGTTCGATGTTTCGTATCTTTAGTCTCTTCCTTTTCGTAGGGGCGCTCTCCGCCGAACCGGCCGATTGGATCTGGAGCGGCCGATACGTGATCGCGATGGACCGACAGCGGCGCGTGATCGAGAATGGCGCGGTGGCGGTGCGCGGGGAGCGAATCGTAGGGGTAGGAAGCAAAACCGAAATCGACTCGCGTTTCCAGGCCAGACAACGCCTTGACCGGCCGGACGCCATCCTGTCTCCGGGGCTGATTGACACTCACACGCATGCCGCCATGTCGTTGCTGCGAGGCGTGGCCGACGACCTGAATTTGCAGGACTGGTTAAACAAATTTATCTTCCCGGCTGAATCCAAAAACCTATCGCGCGATTCGGTGCGTTGGGGGACCCGCTTAGGCGTTCTCGAAATGTTGCTAGGCGGTACGACCACCTTCACCGACATGTATTACTTCGAAGATGTGGTGGCTGAAGTGGCCAAGGAGGCCGGCATACGCGGAGTGCTCGGCGAGACGATCATCCGCTTCCCGGTGCCGGATGCCAAGACACCGACCGAAGCCTTGCGCTTTACCGAAGGTTACCTCGAACGGTATCGCAACGATCCGCTGGTGGTTCCTGCAGTGGCACCGCACGCCCTCTACACCAACTCCGACGAGACGTTAAAGGCGTCGCGCGCCTTGGCAAACCGGTACCACGTGCCCCTGCTGATCCATGTTTCCGAGACCAAGAAAGAGAATGACGACGAACAGGCGAAGCGTCACAACACACCGACGCGGACGCTGGACTTATTGGGCCTGTTCAGCGGCCGCACGGTGGCCGCACACTGCGTCTGGGTCAACGACGCGGATCAGGCGATTTTGAAAGCGCGCGGCGTTGGCGTCGCCCACTGCCCGTCAAGCAACATGAAGCTTGCAAGCGGCGTGGCGCCGGTCGAGAAAATGCGGGCGCTCGGGATCGCGGTTGGCCTGGGCGCCGATGGCCCGGCCGGGAGCAACAACGACTTCAGTTTGTTTGAGGAAATGGATCTGGCCGCGAAGCTCGCCAAGGTAACTGCCATGAATCCTGCGGCCCTGCCGGCCTCAGCCGCCCTCGAAATGGCGACCATCGGCGGCGCGCGCGCCCTCGGTCTGGACAAGGAGAC
>JAGWQP010000112.1 GCA_028876805.1 Acidobacteriota bacterium
CCGCATTCCACACGCCCTCCAACGAAAGTCGAATGGATTCAATGTCGGTGTGTTCGGTCGTTGCCGAACCGCGCCTGCCGCGCCCGGCTTCTGCCAGAAATCCGGCAGCTTGATCGCACTAGGTAGAGAGAATCGCAGCAAGTTATCGGCTCAGCTGCTCCTATCGAGATGTCCGTCGAGAGTTCACTCTCGCGAGCGCCGCTCCGTCTTATATTGACAGCATCGCAGTGACCCGTTCTGAGCCGATGTGCGCCAGCGCCAGGGGCGGAAGCCCAGCCAGGTCACGCTGCCGCCGGCCAGTCGATCGTGTGAAGCTGGTGCTGACCGATCTTAGAGATCAGTGTACCCGCGCGCTCGCGAGTCTTTCCCATGCATCAGCGCCACCCAGCAAAGAGCGGACACAGGCGATTTCTTGAGATCTGAGCAGCAACGCCGCACCGGCCATGGAAGGCTCGCTGGGACAGCTGCAGAAGAGAATGATTTCCGCGGAATCCTGGCCGGGAGCCGTCAGTCAGTTCGTCCAGGGAGATCCGAACGACTCAAGGTATGCCGAGAAACGCCGTTCTCTCCGCGAAGTCTGGTTTCCGCCGGGGTGGCCCTGCGATCGTCCTCCCATCCATCCCAATCAGGTTTACGCAGCCCGGGATCGTTCCAAGACTTCAGACTTGTGGAACGGCGGAATGCGGTGATCGAAGCCTCGCCACATCAGTGCGGCAAACGTGACACCGGAGAGGATACCGTCGGAACCCTGGAGCGTAATCCCCCCGGGGCGTCTCGGTGGGCGACCACACCCGTGAGGGCGTTCGTTATGAGCTTCAGATCGCGAGTCGTGTTTAGGACGCCTACCTTATCCTGGTAAACGGGAGGTCCCAGGTGCGATCGTCACCAGCGCTAAGGCCGGTGACCTCGCCGTCCGAATCGCGCACGAACCGGATCGCCGCCGCTGGCATCATGAACGCATCGTGGAATGTGGGCCGTAGCCGGACCGGCGGATTGGATCCGATCGCCAGCGTCAACTCGCCGTCCTTGGCGGCCACAGTCAGGGTCGTGTCGGTCTCGTGGCTCGTGTACGCTCCCGCCAGAGAGGCAAGCTCCGATGCGGATGGGCGTGCGGTCTGAACACGTTCGTAAACCGCGTCGCCGTCCGGCGTCACCACACGAAAACCCCCGCTCGCAAAAAGGAACTGCCTCTCGCCGGCTGAGAAGCTAGCCACGCCGGTGGGAACCAATTGCATGCCCGAATCAATCGTCAGTTTGCCATCCTTCACACGCAGCTCGACCGCACTGCTGTCGCGGACCTTCCGATACATACCCGCCAACTCCCCGAGCTTCACCGGGTCCGCCGCGAACTCAGGCTTCGGCGCCGAAACCGACCCGGTCCACAACCGCGCTACTTCTCGACCCAACTGAGTCGGGTTCGCATCGGCGGAGTTGCACATCACTGCTACGGAGATCTCTTGGTCCGGGTACCTCCCAAGCCAGGTGCGATAACCTCCCGTCGCGCCCGCATGCGACACCTCGCGAAGTTCTCCGAAGGTGCTCACCACAAGCCCCGCGGCATAGGTGATGGTCTTGCCATTGCTGAGCCTCGCCGGTGTCTCGAGCGACTTTACGAGATCCGGACCGCCCACCTTGGCATGCGTGAAATTCTCGTTCCACAATAACCAGTCGCCGACCGTGCTCAACATGCCGCCTGCGCCGATGATGTTTTCAATAGGCGTCTGTTGAATCCATCCGCCGCTGGGCGCCGGACCATACGCCAAGGCTCGATTCGCCACTAGCACGCGGAAATTGTCCCGCCAGCGGGTGTGGGTCATCTTTAACGGTTCGAAGATGGCCTCCTGGGTGAATTCCTGGAACGTCTTCCCGTTCGCGAGAGCGCGTTCGATGAGGATGGTTGCGAGGTTGAAACCGGTGTTCGTGTAGCTGTAGGCCGTGCCGGGCACAAAGTTCAGCGCACGCTGCTTCGCGGCGATACGGAGCAGGTCCTGATTGCCGAGGACATGTGATCCCTCGTCGATGCCGGAAAATGCGGCGACCAGGCGCCATTCCCGCAGGCCGCTGAGATGGCTCATTACGTGGCGGATCGTCAGTGGAGTCCCGTAGTCGGGAATCTCCGGAAGGTACTTGCGCACTGGATCGTCGAGCGAAATCTTGCCATGCTGGGCGAGCAGCAGAAGGGCCGCCGCCGTGAACTGTTTGGCCACCGAGCCGCTCTCGAACACCGTGTCGGTCGTGATCGGCACGTTTCGCTCAAGGTCAGCCATACCGTAGCCGGACTTCAGCACCACCACTCCGTTAGATTCGACCCCGACGGCGCATCCGGGGGTGTGAGTATTAAAAGCGCCGAAGATCCGGTCGGCTTGCGCCTGTTTGGATTCCGGCGACTGCGTTTGGAGGGCGCCGGCCATGAAGATCAGCAGTAAGAGCGTGCGCGTCATATCATTTCTCTCCAGAGCGTGTAGGCCAGTGACCCGTCGACGAACGTGCAACGCGAACACCCCATGATTGAGCGGCTTGGGTTCTTCCCGGTCGGGGCGCCATCCGGACCAATGTCGTAGAAATGCTACCACTTTCGAAACAACTGAACACGTTCGCAAGGAGTTACGGCAGCAGTCCGGAGCAATTCGAGGGGATCTGAAGCTTCCCGAAACCCGATTGGCCCCGGGTTTCGACGAACAAGGGCTTGGCTACATCGGACATATTCGATTTGAAGTCCGCTTGAGAGGCACGGCATTTTGAAAGACTGTTTGAGGGCGGCTCTAGTCCTGACGGGCTTACCAATAGCTTTGGTATGATGCCCGCAGATGAGAACACTTGCTAGCCTGATCGTCGTTTCCGCATCGCTTTCGCCGCTTACAGCGCAATGGCCGAGTCGCCCAACTGCGGGAGTGCCCAGAACACCCGATGGCAAGCCCAACCTCTCCGCCCCCGCACCGCGATCCGCAGATGGCAAGCCGGATCTTTCCGGCGTTTGGCGGATCCACAAGAGCTATCTGCTCAACGCCGTGTCGGATCTCAAGCCGGAGGACATACAGCCGTGGGCGGCGGCCCTTTACAAACGAAGCGCGGATAATTTCCGAAACGACACGGACGGCATCAACTGTTTGCCGCCCGGCCCGAAGAGCAGCATTTCGGTCGGCTCTCCGGTCAAGATCGTTCAAACGCCGAATCTCGTAATCTTCCTTTACGAGTACCAGACCCTCTTTCGCCAGGTTTTTACCGATGGCCGCGGCCTGCCCGAAGATCCCAACCCGACCTGGATGGGTTACTCGATTGGGCGCTGGGAGGGAGACACGCTGGTAGTCACGACCACCGGTTATAACGACAGGACGTCGCTGGACCTGGGCGGGCACCCCCACTCAGAGGCATTACGTATGACGGAGCGCTTCCACCGCCGCGATACCGGCCATATCGATTTGCAGGTGACGATCGCAGACCCCAAAGCCTACAACCGGACATGGACGCTTCCTGTTGATCTCGATCTGATGCCGGACGGGGAATTGATCGAGTACATCTGTGAAGACCGCGATAAACCGCACCTGGTGGGCAAACGCGACGAGGAGTTTCGTGTTTCGAAAAACGTTTTGAGTCAATACGTGGGAACATACGATTCGTCTGGGTCCCCTGGAAGCGTGTTGGTCACTTTGGAAGGGGACCGCCTGATGATCGATCCGGGCGGGATGGGAAAGATTCCCTTGATCGCGATGTCGGAGAACAGCTTCAGCATGGAAGGCAACATCGTCGAGTTCATCAAGGATGCGACCGGTGAGGTCACGAGGGTAGTCCAGCACTGGACAGAGGGTGATCGCTCCGCCTCTCGCAGGAAGTAGAAACCCGCTTTGGAAGGTTCAGCTTAACCACAGCGCCACCAACACCGTCCAGCGACTAGAATCGACATCCAATCGGAGGGTTCAGCGTCGCACCATCCTAAGAGGGAAGTGGCGTAGTGCATCTCCTCGGAGTGTGCCGCATGTCCATCATCAGGATGCTCCCTTCCTGAATCTGGCCGGCCGCGGCCCCGAAGCGTCCATCTGTAGTCGCGATCAGGTGACAGGCATAACCGGCACAGAATCTACCCTCGCGCAGCTTGAAAGAATGTCCTGCGACTTGCGGACCTAGGTCAGGCAAAATCGGCCGGACCAAACAGTATTAGTTCCGCGGACGCTCAACGCGGCTACCGGCATCCCATCGAGGAGTTCATCGAATGGCATTTTGCTCAGGGTCCCCCGCCTGTCATTTAGCCGTTCAGGCCGTGAGTCCCCGGCCCGGCTGATATAATCGGCTCGCTGGAGGGAGAGTAGAGATGAGAACTTGCTGGTTGGCATTGCTTCTGATCCCGATCGCCTGCGCACAAACGTCGACGAAGTGCGCGGACCTGACCAAATTCAAGATACCTGGCGTGCCGATAGTGATCACCAAAGCCGCAACGATTCCCACATCCTCTGCCCCCGGAACGTCCACCGCGGAAACATCGGCAACATCAGCCACGATCCCGGCGCACTGCCAGGCCGACGGCATGATCAATGAGCGCGCCGGCGCAGACGGAAGAATCTACGGTATCGGCTTCTCCCTTGCGCTGCCCGACAACTGGAATGACCGCTTTCTGTTCCAGGGCGGCGGCGGATATAACGGCAGTGTCCGGTCGCCCGTGGGCGCAGCAGCCGCCGGGGACAACCCCGGACTGGCGCGCGGATTTGCCGTCGTTTCCACCGATACCGGCCACAAGGGCGCCACGTTTGACAGAACCTATGATGTAGATCAACAGGCCAGTCTCGATTTTGCGCAGGTTGCGGTCGCCCGCGTGGCGGAACTCGCCAAACAGATTATCGCCCACTATTATGGGCAGTCGGCCCGATATTCCTATTTTGCGGGGTGCTCGACGGGCGGGCGGGAAGCCATGCTGATGACGCAACGCTATCCCGCCGAGTTCGACGGCGTCATCTCCGGAGACCCCGCCATACGCACGGGCTTTTCACGGATCGGAAACAACTGGTCCGCGGTCGCCTTCAACCAGATTGCTCCCAAGGACGACGCCGGGAGGGCGGAGCCTAGCAAGGTGTTTTCCGAGAGCGACATCAAGTTGATAGTCAACGGAGTCCTGAACGCCTGCGACGCCAACGACGGATTAAAGGACGGCATGGTTTTCAACACTCGGGCCTGCAAGTTCGATCCAGACGTTTTAGCGTGCAAGGCCGGCAAGAATGATTCCTGCCTGACGCCGCAGCAGACGGCAGCGATCAAGAAAGCTTTCGCCGGGCCTCGGAATTCCAGGGGCGACCTCGTCTACCCAATGAACGCTTATGACGCGGGCATCGCCAATCTCCTGCCCAGTCCGAGACCGTCCGCTAATCCACCAGCTGGCGCTCCGGCGCCGCCGGTGAGCATCGACGTCGACCAGCGCCTCTTTTCGCTGCTGGGAGATCCGCTGGAGGCGCTGACCGATACCACTTGGACCAACCTGAGCAGCTTCTCGGCGCACGGCGGCAAGCTGCTCTTTTATCACGGAATGAGCGACCAGGCATTCTCCGCGATGGACACCCTCGACTACTACCAGCGCATGGCCAAGGCCAACGGCGGCATGGACCAAGTGCAGAATTGGAGCCGTATGTTTCTAGTGCCGGGCATGTATCACTGCCGGGGCGGCGAGTTCGCACTCGACAATTTCGACCTGCTGACCGCTGCGGTCAATTGGGTGGAGAAGGGCACTGCTCCAGATTCCGTAGTCGCAAAGGGGAAAGCTTTCCCCGGCCGGAGCCGGCCATTGTGCGCATATCCCAACTACGCGCATTACCGGGGTCAAGGCGATCCGGAAGATGCCAGGAACTTCGAGTGCCGCGAATGACACGCGCGAGAGCGAAACACCATAAATCACGCTGGCAGCGTTTCTCGTCGCCTTGACCTTTGGTGGTCGAGTTTGATGCAGGTTTGACAGCCTGCCTTGTGCGTGCTAGCTTCGAAGCGGCTGTGTCGAGCGTTTTCAACGGGCGTTCAGGCGAGTGGCAAAATATCACTACCAACCTGGATATCGCAAGCACCGGCATCACGGCGCAGCGAGCCGATCAGCTGAGCGGTTACGTGTACGGCCCGAAGACAATCATCAATGACCTGAGCCGCGACGAAGTTGCTCTCCCCAAGCCTGGCACATACCGAACAACAGCATCGAAGATCCGCGTTACTGGAGCGTCGGCGCGCCGTCGCGAGTGGCGAATCTTGTCGAACGTCCGACGCTGGAGATTCTGCGTCGAGACCTTCAACTTCTTAACAACTTCAACTGGGCGATTCCCGGGTACGGGTGTCCGACCAAAGCCACCTCTGGTCGCATCACCCCGATGGCCAGGACTCCCAGAATCGTCGAGTTCGGCATCCAATACGGATTCTAGAAGCACGTGGAGGTCACCGATGCGAATCGCTCGAACCGTAGCCAGTTGCAGGGTCGTCGCTGCGCTGACGTTGTTGATCTGCGCGATGGCGGGCACGGCCGCCGCACAGTGGCTCTCGATCCCGCTGCCCGGAACGCCGCGCACGCCTGACGGAAAACCGAACCTGGACGCCGCGACGCCGCGTACAGCCGATGGCAAGCCCGATTTGTCCGGTATTTGGCACGCCGATAGCCCTCGCTGGAACGAGAACCTGGTGCCCGAAGGCACCGACGCGCCGATGCTGCCGGCGGCGGCAGAACTCTACAAACATCGCGTGGCGACGCAGGGCTGGGATCGCCCCATGTCGTACTGCATGCCACACGGGGTGCCCGATGCGATGACGGTTGCGGGGCTCCCGTTCAAGATTCTGCAGATGCCAGGCGTAACGGTTCTTCTGTTCGAGGAATTCCACAACTACCGGCAGATTCACACCGACGGGCGCCAGTTGCCGGTTGATCCAAACCCCGCGTGGTACGGCTACTCGATTGGTCGGTGGGAAGGCGACACCTTCGTCGTCGAGACCGCGGGCTTCAGGGAAGGCAGCTGGCTCGACAACAACGGCCATCCGCACACCGATGCGTTGCGCACGACCGAACGCTTCCGCCGCGTCAACTTCGGCCACATGGAGGTCGACGTCACGATCGACGACCGGAAAGCGTACTCACGGCCATGGAAGTCGGACACGATGCGCTTCACCCTGCAGCCTGACACCGAACTGCTCGAGCATCTTTGCGAAAACAACCGGGACCTGCCGGTTCTGGAGCGGTACTGGCGCCGCCAGGAGCAGGCTACGTCCTCAACAAGCGGAAAACAGTGATCAAAAAACGGCTCGCGATTCCTGATCCAATCCGGTGTGGGTAACGAATTCTCGTCCGGGCTGCCCGGGCAATCCCTTAGGTGGCGCTCTGTCGATCGAGACTCACTGCGGAGGAGCGGCGCCACCGCGCCCACCCCCGGCGCCGCGTCCCGGAGGTTGATAGCCGTCAAAAGACGGACCATTCTGGAAGAACAGCATATCCTTGCTGTCGGGACGGCCCGATGCATAAGCCGGACTGGTTGCGCCCAGCCACTTGCCGGCCTTTAGTGTCGCATCGTGAATCTTCTTGACTAGGCCTTCGTACTCCGGCGAACCCGGTTTGGACAAGGAGAAGTTCCCCAGGTCCGTATTGGCGATCAGAACGCCATCGACGCCCGGAACTCTCGCGATATCGTAAGCGTTGGCCACGCCCACGGGCGTCTCGATCATTACGATAACCAGCATGTTCTCATTGATCGTGTTGTGATAATCGTTCGTCTTCGAGCTCCATACCTGGCTATACTGTCCGCCGCCCTGGCTTCGCCGGCCATCCGGCGGGTACTTGGCAAACCTGGCCACGGCCTCCGCCTTCTCGACAGTGTCGACGGTCGGCTCGATTACTCCCAGCGCCCCGATGTCAGTTGCTTTCTGGATGGTGCTTTCGTATTCGTCCGGCAGGCGGACCATCGGGACGCCCACTCCGGGGCAGGCCGCGATCATCCTCTCGAGATCCGCCCACGTCTGTGTACTGTGTTGCATCTCCAGCCAGATGAAGTCGTAATGCGGCGCCACTTGGCAATACAGAGCTGGATCGGGGCGCGCAATCGTGTAGCTGAAGATTTGCTTGCCGTCCAGAAGTTTTTGCTTGGCCGTGTTGTACAGTTTTGGCCTCTGCTGTTGCGCGGTGGATTGCGACTGCTGGGCCGCCACTGGAACGCTTACCAGTAGAATCACCAAGAACGAACCAAGGGTTGCGCTCTTCAGTCCAGACATAGCATTCGATTGTTCCTTTCTCAACGGCGTCTTATCTGCCGTGGGCGGTGCGATAGCATATCGCGAATGCCCATTTGGGCTCCCGGCTTTCGCTCAGTATACCTCAAGCCTTGCTCGCGATCCGGAATATCCGCGGCTGAGTGTTCAACCGCAGCGTGAAGTCCTTTGCGAGTGGCACCCTCGACCGACCCATGACGCCCGGGCCGGGGAAATGCCGAGGCCAACACACGAGACGAGAGCAGTGGTCAAAATCCCTCTTGAGCGGGGTCACTCGAAACTCCAAGCGAACCACGCGAAC
>JAGWQP010000113.1 GCA_028876805.1 Acidobacteriota bacterium
GAGCCTTAAGACGATGGAAAGTTCTACTGTTGAAGCTGCCCAGAAGTTGCAAGGATAGCCAACCAGGGCACCAACCGCTGTTGTGTCAAAAGCATTCACGATGTCGGGGATGAGCCATCTTACCACGTCTGCCGAATCTCAGTGTTCGAATGATCGTGCCGATTTAAGATTTGTCTTTGCTGGTCTTTGGTCAATTCCGGGGGGATCCAGGAAGAAGCGCCGTCGCTCGGGAAGCCGGTGCTGGTGATGCGCGATAAGACCGAACGACCCGAAGCCGTTCTCGCCGGCACCGCCCGATTGGTGGGGCCCGGGCGTGAAAGTATCGTCGCCGAATGCAACCGACTCCTGGACGATCCGGAGGCATACGAGACCATGGCGCGCGCACACAACGGCGACGGACACGCCAGCGAACGCATCGCGAAGACCATCTGTCAATTTCTGGGCGGCCTCCCCTCCTGTCAATTGGTGGCCAACTATCGCTGGCCATAAAGTTTGGGCTGAGCGATACCCTTTTGTCCGGGTCATAAAAAGCGACCTGAGCGGGTCAATTGAATTCTCTCACGGCGCATCACCAGTCCGCGGGATCACACACACTTGATTTCGGTTCGCCTCGGCCGGAACATAGCTCCATGGCAAGGAAGCGAGGAGCCAGCGGTCATGGGTGGAATTGTGCCAATTCGGCCGGTGACAGAGTTACTCACGAGTTCCTGGCGCGACTCTGGACTAAGTGACGTTACAGACCGGTCACGTCGGCTAAGTACTCCTATTCGCAAATACGATGACGTATCTCTAACTCCGATTCGGTGACGTAATCTGACACGCTGGTGTCGGAGACCAGTCGCCGTCGAGGCCCAAGAATAGTTCCAGCGAGGAACGGCAGTCGCTGGAATCCATGGCACGAAAATATACGTCGCCGTATTGTGACGTGATCCGAGCCAAAATCATCCTCCTCGCTGATGAAGGCCTATCCAACGATGTCATTGCTGCCCGACTGGAACGCACCCGCCAGATTCAGCAAGTGGCGCAAGCGATTCGCTCTCGCTCGACTGCCGGGCCTTGAGGCGCTGCCTCGAGGCGGGCGTAAAGCCCGCCTTTCGCCCCGGCCTCGTCGTTCCAATTACGGTGAACGGATCTAGATGCGATTACGATCCTTGACTAGCAATTCCGGTTTGGAGTCCTGACCGGCGGCTGACTGAAACGGGTCACCTCGACGATACATCTCGGGGGCCCCATTTCGCTGTCTGCAAGCTACGGCGCAATCCACCCGGGCCAGCAGGCGAGACCTTGACTGTGACGGTCAGTCGCGTAATGCAAGTACAGAACAAGAAACCACCTTCAAGTTAACCGCCTGAAAGGTGGTGGTATCAGACGGGGAATTTTCCCCGCTCCGGTATGATCGTGCCGCTGTGGACACCGAACGCGTTCCCCCGGTGGCCGCTGCGCCATGCGCTAGGGCGGCGGGGTCCTTCATAACTTTCTCGATGCATCGTGTTTTTCCGATGTTTAAAAATTCTGCCGGGGCCCGGGGTTCCCCCCATAAGGCACGTTTTTTGTCCGCACCGGCAAGTACTTGCCAGAAGCGAAATGCCGCTTTTTCCGTCCGGAGATCTCTGGCGGCCAACCGCGACTGGTATCCTGTGTTTTGACGACACGAACCGGCTCCGGTTGAACGCTGCAACCCATTGGGAACAAGGAGGAAAAGCGAGTCGTCGGAGGTCCACCGGAAAGCGGACGCCAGGTCAGGAATTCTGGCAATGGAACTGCTCGATATTTCCTTGTGCAACCAGACTGTCAGAGTGCATCGAAATTGATTGGTCTTTCAGTTTTGCTGCTAGTGGGGAGCCCGGTGATGCGGGCGGCCGATCCGCAGCAACTCGCGCTCGTCGTTCGGGCGCAATCGGATTTCGAGCGTGTCGAGCGGACTCGCGGGCCGGAACTGCCCGATGCAGCGCGTTGCGAGCAGTCGCAAGCCGCGCTGCTGGCGGTGGCGCCGCGGACCGAAGTCTCGAGCATTCATTTCCGCAAGGGCTACTGCGCGTTGATAGGCGCCACGATCTCGCACAGCAAACAAAGCTTCCAGGAAGCCGCGGGCGAATTCGAGCAAGCCATCCAAGCGTGGTGGGAGCGGACGCCGCCTGGGCGGAATATCGCTCCAGAACGGGTCTCGTCGGGTCTGCTTGTACTGGCCGCGATTGCGCGGCTGGACGCGGGAGCGGGTGCGCGGGAGCTCGCCGGCAGGGATATAGCCACCGCGGTCGATCCTGCCTTCTGCACTGGCAACGTCCTGCCTGGAGACGAATGCCGGAATGTTTTGGAGGCGGGCCGGGTGTGGCTGGCCGCACTGGCGTTGGAGAAGGATGATCTCTATCAAGCCACCACGCACCTAGCGGGTTTGTCGGAGTCGGCCTGGGGCCATTGGGCCTCGGGAAAGCGGGCATTCCGCGACCGCCAATACGCCGAGGCCGCCGTGCAGTATCAGCGAGCGGTGGACCTGTGGATGCGCGAGCAGCGCGAGCCATCCGCTTCTCTCGCCGTGCGGCTCGCACCGCGGCTCGATCTGGACGTTGCCTTGACCGACTGGGGCGGGGCACAGTTTCTCAGCGGCAATTGGTCTCAGGCCATCGCCACCTTGAGCGCGGCCGTAAAGGCGGATCCTCATCTTGCCCGGGCGCTGTATCTGCGAGGCCGTGCCGAGGAGCGGTCGGGGATGAAAGAGGCGGCGCTGGCGGACTACAGCCTGGCCAGCCGAACGGCGCTGGCGGATGCGCAAGACCTGTCCTCCGGGGAAGCGCATTTGTACCGTGGCGTGCTGCTCTACCGGCGGAAGGACTATGCGCACGCCGAGGACGAGTTCAGCAGCGCGCTCAATTTCGCCATCGCGACTACTTTACGGCCGGATGCCGAAGCCTGGAGACACATGGCAGCGGTCGCTGCGGGCTCCTGCGGATCTTCACGCACCGCTCTCGAAGAATCGCTGACCAAGGTTACGCCTTATTTCCCCAAGGATGAGGCACGCGCGCTGGCGGCGGCCTGCCCGCTCGGCGGTTCGGGCGTATGATACATTGCAAGTTATGGCATCCCGCAGCGTCAACAAGGTGATCTTGCTCGGGCATCTCGGCAAGGACGCCGAGACCAAGTTCACGCCGAGCGGCGTGGCAGTCACAAATTTCACGCTAGCGACTTCCCGTCGCTGGAAAGACCAGCAATCGGGCGAATGGAAAGAAGAGACAGAGTGGCACCGCGCGGTTTTATGGCGCTCCGAGAATGTCTCCAACTATCTGCTCAAAGGCAAGCAGGTCTACATTGAAGGTCGTCTGCAAACACGAAATTGGGAAGATAAGGATGGCCAGAAGCGATATACGACCGAAGTGATTTGCGATGATCTCATCCTGCTTAGCGGCCGCGGCGACAGCGCCGGTAGCGGTGAGTTCGCACAGCCGGCTGCGATGCCTCGGACGTCCTCACCACCGCGCGCGCAGAGCCCGGCGCCCGTGTCCAATGAGATGGGCCCAGGCATCACCGACGACGACGTGCCGTTTTAAGACGGGTTTTTGGCCCCGTCTCCTGCCTTTTCGTGTTCGTGCGCGCGAATCGCGTAGACTGAAGCGATTTGCGCGCACGAACAGAGCCGCAACCCCCACCACCGATTCGCGCCTTCCCGCCCCCGAGAGAGTGTCCAGACCTCATCGCTCCAGGCGCGGCACCGCAAACACCTCACACGAGCTTGCCGACCACGCACCGCCATGGGCGTCGACCATGAGTACTTTCGATGCGATGCCTGGGCCTACATAGCCGCCTTGGATGTGCATCACGCCAGAGTCTTTGGTCGTTGCGAGCCAAAAACGGGATTGCTCCCATTGACCGCTTGGTCGAGCAGGTGGTTACGCGGCCGCCGCAACGACGCACGCCGCGTGTTCTGGATCGTCGACAATTGTTCTGCGCATCGCGGATCCAAAGCAGCCCAACACTTCGCGATCAGGATCCGCGGCTGACGCTGGTCCACGCACCTGTCTAAGCCAGTTGGTTGAAACAGGTCGAAATCCTAGTTCTCCATCGTGCCACGCAAGGTTCTATCCCCGAACGAATTTTCCGCCCGGCAGCGCTGGCAGAACGACTGCTTGATTTTCAGTGCTACTGGGAATCAGCGGCTCAGCCGTTTGAATGGAAATTCACTCGCCAGGATCTTGCCAAACTGCTCGCAAAACTCGAAAATCAGCCCGACATAGCCAAGAAATACGCGACCGTATTAATGAAACGATGTACGAAGGACCCTACCATCCGAGTTCACCGATCAATGAGACTCCCAATCTGAAGCCGCGCGGGACTGGCATCATGACCCAATCATATCGTGATACGATATAAGCATGGTTCGAGAGCCGGGGCCCCTGACTGCGAAAGATTATTCCGCGCTCGGTGAACTTCGCTATCAAATCCGGTATTTCCTTCACTTTAGCGAGATGGCCGCCCACCAGGAAGGGCTGGAACCGCAGCAACACCAGTTGCTGCTGGCAGCGCGCGCCCTGGCGCAACCGGGGGGCCCCACCATCCGGCAGGTCGCCGATCACCTTTTAATCCGCCACCACAGCGCGGTCGGGTTGATCGACCGGTTGGAGCAGCGAGGCTTGGTAGAACGAGTGCGCAGCATGGCCGACCGGCGCGAGGTAAGAGTGCGACTGACGGTGGCAGGAGAAGCGGTTTTGAGGCGCCTCACGGTCATACACCGGGCCGAGTTGCGCAATTCCGGTCCGCGCCTAGTCGACACCCTGGGCAGGTTGCTCGAGCGCGCGCAGGCGGAGGAGGTCCCGGGTGCCAAGGAGGAGGATGTTTGCGCAGATCCAGAACGCCATCCATAAGGCCGCTCATCCGAATGAAAGCGGAGCCGAGAACCTGGGTGACTTTACGACCACGCCCCGCGTGATCGGGCTCTCCCTGCTGGCCATCGCCATCGGGGTGGTGGGCGCCTACGTGGCGCTCGCTCTTTTGCGGCTGATCGGACTGTTCACGAACCTGTTTTTCTTCGGCCGCTTGGCGAGCGCGCTAGTGTCGCCGGCCGCGAACCGCCTCGGACTTTGGGAACCGCTGGTACCTGTCGGTGGCGCACTGATCATTGGGCTGATGGCCCGTTACGGATCGGAACGGATTCGGGGACATGGCATTCCCGAGGCGCTTGAAGCCATCCTGATTAGCGGCAGCAAGGTAGAACCCAAGCTAGCGCTCCTCAAGCCTCTGTCGAGTGCAATCTCGATCGGTTCCGGCGGGCCGTTCGGCGCCGAGGGGCCGATCATCATGACCGGCGGCGCGTTTGGCTCCATGATTGCGCAGCTGTTCCACCTGTCGAGCGCGGAACGCAAAACGCTGCTGGTCGCGGGTGCTGCAGCGGGCATGTCGGCAACCTTCGCCTCCCCGGTGTCTGCGGTACTGCTGGCGGTGGAACTGCTGCTGTTTGAGTGGAAGCCGCGAAGCCTGATCCCGGTGGCGCTGGCGAGCGTCACAGCCGGCGCCGCGCGCCGCTACGTTTTGGGGCTGGGGCCGTTATTTCCCGTGCCGCCGCACCCGGTCTTTATCGGACCCGAAGGATTACTTGGATGCGTGGTGGTGGGTCTGCTGGCCGGGGCGTTGTCGGCGCTGCTGACGATCATGGTGTACGCATCCGAAGACGCCTTCCGGCTGCTGCCCTTCCACTGGATGTGGTGGCCCATGCTTGGCGGCCTCGTGATCGGGTTGGGCGGTCTGGTATTTCCGCAAGCCTTGGGCGTCGGCTATGACACGATCGGCGCCCTGTTGCAAGGTTCAGTGGAACGCAACATGATCCTGGGCATTCTGCTGGTGAAATCGGTGATCTGGGCGGTCTCTCTAGGGTCGGGCACCTCGGGCGGCGTGCTGGCGCCTTTGTTAATGATGGGTGGCGCGCTCGGGGGCTTAGAAGCCATGTTTCTGC
>JAGWQP010000114.1 GCA_028876805.1 Acidobacteriota bacterium
CCACCCGGCGGCGGCGCTCGGCTGCCGGGAAATCTCTCGATGGCCGAATCTCGGCACGCCTCCTCTCGAAGGGTGCCGCAGCCTCTTCAGCCCTCCTGGTCACCTAAACTTTGAGATCGCAGGGCCATGCGCGGAATCGACAGCCTTAGGAGAAGCTGGAGCTTCCCAAAGGTGGACTGCCGGATAAGGCAAACCCAGAAGGAATAAACACATGAAAACCGCAATTGTCTTCCTTTTTTCCGTGGCGATCCTGGCTTATGCCGACGAGAATCATGAAAATCAACCGGTTCAGGTAAAGCGCGTCGCATCAGTCAACTGGGATCTGCAGACGGGGAAACTGGTATGGGTGGTTCAAACGGGCGCAGAGGGGAAGGAGGGATTTGTGCCTTCTTCGGAGGAACACTATGAAATCTCGCCCAAAGAGGCGGTAATGAAATTTCAGGGCCAACAGCGCGGATTCACCACACAAGAAGCAACTTGGTTGGGAAATCTGCTCCAGATCCTGACGGGATATTGCATCGCCAGCACAATCTGGTGGTACCGTGGAGAGAGCGCTCCTCCCGCCGACAGTAACCCTAACCCGACGACAACGCCTCCGCCTGACTCGACTCCCGAACCGAAACCTACTCAATCGCCAGACAGTGGTCCGGTCAAGTTTATAGAGCCGCAGGCCAGGAAGGCCCCTTGATCCACGCGATCCGCCACCGATAGGGGCGCCTGACCCAGCTTCTTCGGAGCGGAATTTGGCGGCGCCACTCTAAATCTCCTCGCGAACCCTCAGCTTATGACCGGGGGGCCGGCCTTTCTCTGGCACGTCTCCCCAAGAAAGGCTCCGACGAAATCCGGGGTTCCCGCTAGGCGCCATCGTTTCTCCCGAATCCGGCGCGCCACTGATTGGAAATCGTTCGGATGGCACGCCGCTCACGATTGAGGAGCTTTTTTGCGCCCACCGTCAGTCAGAATCGATCACCATGTGACAGCAGCCCAAAAGAGGTTCCGGCTCTCTGGATTTTTCTGTCTAGAGCCCGGTCGCGCTGCAAAATCGAACCATGGCCGACATCACGAGTCGAAATCGTCGCAACTTTCTGCGGTTTCTGGCCGCCAGCCCGCTCCTCATGCGAGCCCTTGCACAGGAGCCTTTCAAAATCACCCGCCCTAAAGACGTCCTGGCGGTAATGGATCTGAAGGAACTGGCGCAGAGGAAGCTTCCACCTGCGCACTGGGGTTTTTTAGCCTCCGGAGTGGATGACGACTTGACCGTCCAAGCGAACAGCGAAGGCTTCAAACACATTGGACTCCGGCCTCGACGCCTGGTGGACGTCTCCAAAACCGATACGCAAGTCGAAATGTTCGGCGTAACATGGGACGGGCCGATTTATATCTCCGCGGTCGGTCCCCAAGGGCTTTTTCATCCAGACGGCGAACTGGCAACGGCACGCGCCGCCCGGGCAAAGAAGACCCTTCAGATGCTCGCTCAAGGCACGTCTCACTCAGTCGAGGATGTGGCACAAGCTCTGGGACGGGCGCCATGGTTTCAGCTGTATATGCCGGCGCGTTGGGAAGCGACCGAAAGGCTGATACGACGAGTGGAGGCGGCGGGCTGCCCGGTTCTGGTCTGGACCGTTGACGAGCAGGGAGGGCGTAACCTTGAAACATCAAAACGCTTCTCCCGCACCGACAACCGGGACTGCGCCTCTTGTCACAAAAGGATTCAAGCGCCCATGCTGAAAGGAATCGAGGGTGGTCTCAACTGGAGCCGGCTGACGTGGGATTACATGGATCGCTTGAAGAAGTTAACCAGTATGAAGCTTGTGATTAAGGGCCTGGACACTCGCGAGGATGCAAAAAGAGCCGTGGATCACGGCGCTGATGGCGTCGTGGTCTCAAACCACGGAGGCCGGGAACTGGAGACCCTGCGTCCCACGATTGAATGTCTTCCAGAGGTGGTGGATGCGGTCGGCGGGCGGATACCGGTGCTGGTTGACGGAGGTTTTCGCCGGGGCTCGGACGTCTATAAAGCTCTGGCGCTGGGGGCGCGCGCTGTCGGTATCGGTCGTCCTTATATCTATGGATTGGCCGTCTTTGGGCAAGACGGCGTCGAGCGCGTCCTGGAGATTATGAACGCTGAGCTGGCGTTGACCATGCGCCAGTGTGGTGCGCCGTCGATCGCTCAGATCACACGCTCTTCTGTTGTGCTGCTTGACGGGCACGCTTAGAGCACCTCTCATCAATGGCGGAACAAGATGCATCCGCGACCACTCGGGCGGTGAGCATTCGTTTCGACACTGTGTAACGCCCTTAGGAAACGTACGACGGAGGAGTCGCCGCGCACAACTTCTCCCGGTCGCAGTCGACGCATCCGCGACTGCCGCGACGCGCTTGGCGAGGTATTTCGGCGAGGTTAGGATCGTGCGGGCGACGCCATTTTCTTACGCCCGGGCGCATGTAGGCCGCATCTGCCTAAGCGTGGAGCCTCGCGCGGCGTGCGAAAGCACTCCCCGAAGGTGGGCGGTCTTGACGAATCCAGTCCCCCGGTGAGCCTGTCCGTCCGATGAAATTGGGCCTGTGCGTAAGCCCGGGAAGGGTGACCAGGAGGCGTGGCGGTAGCGGCATGAGACACACAGCGCTGATCGTACTGCTGACTCTTGTTTCGTTAAATGGGATGTCCGCGGCCGATGAATACTTCACTCCCGCTCATCGGCTTCTGGGTATTGGCGCATCCCGAGACGCCCTTACCGCGGATCAGATGGCGCGGCGTGTGAATTTGATGGTGCAATCCCAGACGTTCGTGATCATGCGGGAACCCCTGGCTGTCCCGGCAGCGAAGCGGATTACCGGTGACCGCAAGCTGCAGGCGATCTTCCAGTTGGCGGCCGCGCGCAGCAGGGTTCCCGCCTCGATCATCGAGGCCATCGCCTACCTGGAAAGTTGGGGAAATCCCAGGGCGCAGAGCCCGTCGGGCCCTCGCGGAATCATGCAGATCACGCACGCGACCGCGCTCGAAATGGGCCTGCACGTCGTGCGTCAGGTTCGCTACCGGACTGTCATGGAAAGGGTGCGAGTACCGAACAGGGAGAAGAAGCTGGTCACAAGGACGGTGCGCCGCAGAGTCCGCTACAGTGTGCTCGTGCGCGATGACCGTCTTTCCCCCTGGCGCGCCATTCCGGCAGCCGCCAACTACTTGGCGCATCTCGAGCAGAAATTCGGTGGCCGCGATTGGGCCATCTTTGCATACCACTGCGGCGAAGGCTGCGTGAGCGAAATGCTGGATCTGACACGCCGTGCGCGCGGCGTTCCCAAAGACCAGGTGACGGTGGCCCGCATGTTCTTTTCCGCCAGCCCCGTATGGAACCGCGAGCTGTACGAAGCCATTCAGACTCAGATGCTACGCGATTACTCGCCGACCTACTGGTTCCGAGTAATGCGTGCGAAGCAATTGCTCAGCTTGTATCGCAATCATCCGGCCAGCTTTTTGTCGCTCGCGGCCGAATACAGGACCGAGGTTACCGGCGCGAACGGGATTCCCCTCCGGGCTCCGCACCGCCTCACGGTATGGTTAAAACACGACGATCGCCCTTTCCCTACATCCGACGAGCTGCTGAGCGGCGCTGCGACCAAGTTGGTCAAAGCCTTCAATCGGCCTGCGTATTTCGGGTACGCGCTCGAGATTAATCCTCAGGGGCAGCACGATCTGGAGTATCTGTCACAAGCGTCGCCCGCGGCCATTGGCACCCTGACTTACATTGCTTTCGAGACACGTCGGCTCTGGGACGCACTGAACCTTCAGGGAGAGAACTTCCACCCGCTGCAAGTGACATCGCTGGTGGCGCCGCAAGCCGATACCGCCAAAACCGCCCGCTCCAACGCTCTGGCCCATCGCACGGGCCAGGTTTTCGACGTTGACTATGCCGATCTGCCACCGGTGGAATACGAATTGCTTCGATTCGTGCTGGACGACCTGGGTTGGGAAGGGTATCTCGGATTCGTTGAAGAAGGCAAAGAGAGGCTCCATATCGGATGCTCACCGGGTGCGCGAGACTTCTTTGTCAAAGTGTTTGAAGATGCGCTTGCCCAGCAGTCAAGCCAACCGGTGAGCGGCGGCGAAGGATTGTAGCCCGCGACCGCGCTTGGCCGTTTGTAGGGGGAGTCGGGTTCGATCAGGATTCCCACGGACCCGGAAAAGCGTCGGACCGCCGACCGTGCCGATATCCGCACCGGTCATGTCTTAATCTTACTCGATCACAAAAGGCACAGCCCTTTCAGGCTGCGCCAAAGTATGGGACACTTTTTCCTGAGGAACAGTCCATGACGACTCGCTGGTTGAACCGAAGCTCCCTGCTGGCCCTTCCCCTCCTGGCCGCGATGCTGGCTCCCCGGCTCGCCGCCGAGACAAAGCATGCCACTTATTTCCCGGCTGCGGGCACATGGCAACACAAGGCGGCCGCGGAAGTGGCGATGGACGCTAGGAAGCTGAAAGAGGCCGTTTCGTGGGCTGAGGCCCATGGCTCGATGTGGGACTTCCAGAAAGATCAGGTTCGGACCTTCGGTAAAGTGCTGGGCGCGCTGCCCGCCCATCGCGCAGCGACCAACGGCGTCATTCTGCGTCACGGCTACATCGTGGCGGAATTCGGAGATACGACGACCAACGACCCGGTCTACAGCGTCGCCAAGAGCTTCTTGTCCACCACGGCCTCGATCGCCGTCGCCAAAGGTCTGATTCGCAGCGTCGATGACCGGGTCGCGGACTACGTCCATGACGGCGGCTACGACTCGCCGCACAACGCGAAAATCACCTGGAAGAACCACCTCGAGCAGGAAAGCGAGTGGGAAGGAGAGCTGTGGGGCAAGAACGCCAACTTTGTCGGGGTCGAGGAGTTCGGTAACGGGCAACGGACGCCGCGCGAGATCCACGAGCCGGGTACCTATTACGAGTACAACGACGTGCGCATCAACCGGCTCGCGCTCTCGCTGGCGCGCGTCTTCGGCAAACCGCTGCCTGAAGTGCTCAAAGAAAACATCATGAATCCAATCGGAGCCTCCCAGCAATGGAAGTGGCAGGGTTACGGTGCGAAGTCGACGGTGACGATCAACGGGACCCCGGTCGAGTCGGTGAGCGGCGGCACGCGTTGGGGCGGGGGCTTGTGGATTAACTCGCGCGATCTCGCGCGCTTCGGCCTGCTCATCCTCAACCACGGCAAATGGGAGGGCCGTCAGCTGGTCTCCGAGAAGTGGCTCGAGCAAGCGACCACGCCTTCGGCGCACGGCCCCGACTACGGCTATCTGTGGTGGCTGAACACCCAACAGAAGCAGTGGCCGAGCGGCCCGCGATCGAGCTTCGCCGCCATCGGTAATGGCGGAAACATCATCTGGATCGATCCCGACGACGACATCGTGCTGGTCTGGCACTGGCACCAGCCTGGCATGGCAGTGGACGGCATGATCCAGCGGATTGTCGCCTCGGTCACTGGCTCCTGAAGGATCAACGGGCTTCCCCGACCCAGATTGAAGTCCCCGGCCAAAGCCACGCTCGTCCTCACCGCCTTTGCGCTCGAGTCAGGGTCGGAATGGATCTCAAGCTCTGCGATCGCGGAAGGCAAGTCATGAGAAGCGGGAGTTCATGGCGGCTGGTGTTGGGTCATGAATGGTACCTAAACGAACAGGACTTCGGGCCAGTTCCGGATCTCTCCGGAAACGATGACGACGGTCCGGGCTTGCGCGTGACTCCGAGCGAGCCAACCACACCGGGTCGACGGGCGATCGAGCGAGTCACGACTTCCTGGTGCCGGACGCGCGAGGGGTTCAAGAATCCAGCAGGTCCGGTCGGCGAGATCGATCCCTTCCGCGATGCGCTCGGTTGCTCGAGCAGCGATTTGTGGCGTCCACTCGGCAAGCGGGCATGGGAAGCCCTCATTTTCTTGGTCGCGCGAATTGACGAGAACTCGAAGGCGGTCGACGCTACCGGGAATTGCTGATGACCGTGACCTTCAAATCGTACGGCGTCTCGAGCGTCCCGTCGGTCGCGATGGCGCGCAACCAGTAGACACCCGGCGCACTGAAGGTCGCCGAAGTGCTCAGTTCACTACTGGTCCCGGCAACGACCGGCGGGTTGCTGTCCGGATCGAATGCGACCTCGCCACCCGTCGCGGGCGCGCGATAAAGAATCCACCGGATCCGCAAACCAAGCTGCGCGCGCGCGGGCGGCGTCGCGGCGAGGGGCATGGGCATGCGCGGCGTTCCGGCGCGGGGGTTTACCGCGCTCTGATTGCGAACCCGTGGCTTGGGGATGCCGTCGTCGGTGGCCGTCGTGGTCAGCTTCAGGGCGCTGCCGACAGCTACGCTGGTGTCACCCCGCACCGCGATTGTCGGCGGCTGATTGCGGGGATTTTCCGGCGGCGCGCCGCCCGGACCGAGATTCATCTGGATCACGCCGTCATCGACTTCCCATTCCGGCTGGAGCCAACCGTTCGCTGTCGCCGGTTTGCCGTGGTAGTTCAGCGTCCAGACCAGGCGTTTCTCCGCAGGCCAGTCCTTGGGAAGGTCCACCTTGAACACAAACAGATGGCGACGCGGGTAAAAATGGGTCGGCTGGCCCAAGTCCGGCTGCAAGTCGAAGCGGTTGTTGGGGCCGATGGGGACATCGCCGATTTCCTTGAAGTTCCGATTGAGATAACCGAACCACATGACGATATGGCCATCCGGCATGCTCTGCCAACCCTCGTAAAAGGGCTGAATGTTCTGACCGGCCACCCGGTTGAATTCGGACTCATCGGGAAGAACGTCCCCAATCCCCTGGGCGTGGAGTAGAAACGCAGACGCCCAGCAAACTGCAAAAGCCGCCACCGACGCCAGCCGAAGGGCTTCGATCCGCACAATCTGCGATTTCATGGTGCTCCCCGCCGCGGTTGCCCTCTCTAGCGGGAGGCGCTCAATCTCTTGGACTTGTCCTGCCGCTCTGCCAGCATCTGCTTGTATTCGTCGTCGGACAAGTTATACCAGCTGAGCCAGGAAAAGCTCATGTCGTCGATCGACCGCTGCCCAAACGCGATGGGGTTGGTTGGATCCGGATTGTACTTGTTGCCGGCAGTGTTATCAAACCACGAGGTGACGTGTAACACGGTGCCGGCGGGAACAATGGGCTGCTCGTCTTCGGAATACAGATAGACGATATGCCAGTTGAAGTGATACCGATCGACGCAGCTCACGGTTTCCTTGGGGGCACGTCCGCCCGAGACCTGGGGCGGATAAATCAGCTCGAGGCACTGGGCTTGGCCGCGGTTGTGCAGGTGCGGCTGGAACGCTGTAATGCGAGCGGGCTGGAGCAGAACCGAGTAGCCGTCGGCGCGCACGTTCTTGGTGTTGGGTGGAATATCGAGGTCTTCGTTGTCGCCCACGTGCTGCACGTTCTCAATGTGCTTGGGCACGAAACCCTCGGGGTAGTATTTAATCCCCAGCGCAATCTGCACCGGCGTGTCCTCGCCATTGGCGTGTAAGTGGACATTCACGTAAGCCTGCGTTCCCGCCTTGATGAGACGACCGGTATCGCTGGCGTAGATGTCGCCGAACTTTCCGACTGCGTATTCCTCAAGCAGGCCTTGTTGCAGATTGCCCTGCTCGTCCTCAAAGCGCGACTGCGCCACGGCGTGATGAACGGCCTTGACGCCCTTGATCGGCTTGACTTCGATGGCCTGAATGTAACGGTCGGTTTTGAGGCCCAGGTCTTCCAAGTCCAGGTCGGCCCAGTAGTCCGGAGCTTTCGCTTTGACCAGTACTTCCTGTTTGAGCTTCACGACCACGTCCGGATCACCGATGTGCCAGCGGTCGTTGTCGTCGAATTTGCGGGGTGGAGGCATGTCGCGCTCGTCACCCATGGGCGCGCCGTTGTCGACCCAGCGGGAAATCAGGGCGATTTCGTCGTCGCTGAGGGACGGGTCGTTCTTGAACCTTTGAATTCCGACGGTACGCGAGATATACCACGGTGGCATATTGCGCAGCGTGGTCTGCTGTTTGATGGCGCGAGCCCACGGCCGGACATCCTGATACCTCAGCAGCGACATCGGCGCGATGTTGCCCGGCCGATGGCAGTTCTGACACGACTTTTGCAGGATAGGAGCCACGTCCTTGGCGAACGTGGGTTGGGCGGGAACCGAGATCGTCTGCGCCTCTACCGCTCCAATGGTTCCGAACAGGACGAAGGCGGCCACGAGGCCACAAAATCTCTCGAACATCCGATCCTCCTCGCTACTCAAATGGCAACAGTATATTCCTACACTGCGCCGAGCGATAGGGGGGTCATGAGGGGGGCGTGAGGTGACCGGATCGACAAGTACCCTCGTTCGCTCCGGGGGCTCCTACGCGCCCACACGCGCAACAACCCGGACGTTCGCGGCTTCCAACAGGCGAGTCAGGGTCGAGATCTCCTCGGGCTTGGGTGTAGGCATCGGTGGGCGTGTGCGGTAACTCGGGATTAGCCCCCGCAGCCATGCCGCGATCTTGTACCGAAGGTGCAGGCGCGAATAATCCGAATAAATGTACTCGTGCAGATCGCGCAACCCGCCTTCAACCCAGGTCCGCCGAGCCTTAACGATATCGTTCGCACGCCATGCGTCAATGTGATCGAGCATCGGCTCCAGTCCGTAGTTCCACGATCCGGAGGCGGTGCCGTCCAGAACATCGTGTGCCAGAAACTCGTGAAATAGGCCGCCGCCGGCAGCCAGGATCGATACATGGCGGTCCAACGACCGCAAGACCTTCCACATCTTGCGTTGGCCGTCGTAATTGTAAATCATCTTCCAGCCGATGACATTCCGAACCCGCTGGCAGATCAGGCGGGCTGCTTCACCCGGAACACCCAATCCCCACTGCGGCGTGGGCGCTGCAACCGGGTGCGTGATGATGGGGAGGTCCGCGGCGCGGTCAATCGCAAGGATCTGGTCCAGCCAGTACTCCGGGTATTTTTCCGCATTCCACATGGTGACCAAGTCGATAGAGCCTGCCGGTGGAAGAAGAAAGAGTCCATCTGCGCCGGCCCGCTTGGCGTCCAGCGCGCACCCGACTGAGCCGTCGGTGGTGAGATCGAAGACGCCTGCGAACACCGGCATCTTGCCGCCAGCCTCGCGCACGGCGATTTCGACGACACGGCGCTTTTCCTCGGCCGTCAAATAATAAACCTCCCCGGCTTCCGGATTCGCGATGATGCCGCCCACTCGACGAAACCGCTCCTGGAGAAAGTACTGGATCATTTCGCGGTATGCCGCTTCATCCACCTTGCCGTTGGTATCGAACGGCAACACTAAAGCGGCGTAATAGCGATGCGCCAGATCGGCCATCCTCATCCTCCTCACGCCTCAGTATATGATCTCAACGTGACCAGCCCCACTAGATCCGATGCCGCCCTCTCGGCACAGACTCTGATTGCGCGGCTCGAGCGTCTACCTGTCACATCCTGGCATGTTCGCGCCAGAATCATCGTGGGGACAGCCACCTTCTTCGACGCATTTGACGTTCTGGCGCTCGCCGTCGTTCTGCCGGTACTGGTAGGGCGGTGGCACCTCTCGGCTCAAAATACGGGGTTGCTGATCTCGACGGGATTTGCCGGCCAGCTTGCCGGCGCTCTGTTGTTCGGCTGGATCGCGGAGCGATTCGGACGCCTGCGCGCCATGATCTCGAGCGTCGCTTTGCTGGCGTTCATGAGCCTGGCTTGCGCGGCTGCCTGGAACTACTCCTCGCTGATCATGTTTCGTGCCATTCAGGGTGTTGGGATTGGCGGGGAAGTGCCCGTGGCTGCCACTTACATCAACGAACTATCGAAGGCACACCGCCGCGGACGATTTTTCTTGCTGTACGAGATCGTTTTCGGCCTGGGCTTAACCTCGGCGGGGCTAGTGGGATACTGGGCGGTACCGCGCATCGGATGGCAATCGATGTTCCTGTTGGGCGCGGTCCCGGCATGGCTTGCGCTAGCGCTGCGCTGGCTCTTGCCGGAGTCTCCGCGCTGGTTGGCAAGCCACGGAAGGTTGGAAGAAGCCGATCGGGTCATTCGAAAAATGGAAGCGCACGTTCCGCACACCACCCCGCTCGGTACGGCGGCGATTCCTCCCACCGGGGAGGAACCTGCCACCCGCTGGATGGAGCTTTTCAACAGTCGGTATCGGCGCCGTACCCTCACGGTGTGGACGATCTGGTTCTGTTGCTACTTCGTCACCTACGGCCTGATCACCTGGCTGCCCACGATCTATCGCACAGTGTTCCACGTGGATGTCGCGACCGCGCTGCGGTTCGGTTTGGCGACCAACGCGGCGGGCTTGGCCGGCGATCTCGTCGCGGCCTTGTCGATTGACCGCACCGGCCGGCGAGCGTGGCTGGGACTGGCTTCCGGGGCCGGCGCCGTCCCCCTGGCGGCGCTTTGGATGCTGGGGGCGACCGATCTACGTCTGGTTGTGCTGTGTGCCTCGCTCAGTTATTTGTTCGTTGGATCGAATTCGCTGGTCTGTTATCTCTACACGCCAGAGATTTACCCGACACGGTTGCGTGCACTCGGAACGGCGATCGCCACGGCTTGGCTGCGCGCGGGCTCCGCGGTCGGACCCGTGATCGTGGGTTTCATGCTGACTCGCTATCCATTACGGGCAGTGTTCCTGATGTTTGCGCTGGTTTCGGTCGTCGGAGGAATGGTGGCGCTCCGGTTCGCATTCGAAACGCGCGAGCGCGTCCTGGAAGAAATTTCGCCATGAGTCTAGCCCGCAACCACCCGCTCGCCAGGGTTAGTCACGGCCTGTTCCCTTACGTGTAGCGCAGCAATGCCTTAAAGCCGAAATCCATGTGTTGTTGGATGTGGCAGTGAAACAACGCCGGCCCCGGCTGGTCGGCGGTGAAGTCGACGCTCGCGCGCCCATAGGTAGGTACGACGACTGTGTCTTTGACGACGCCCGAGGTGGCTTTGCCGTAAATCTCGGCGATCTCAAATTGGTGACGATGCAGGTGCAACGGATGCGCATCGTCGGTGCGGTTGTGAAACGTCAGCCGGTAGCGCGTGCCTTGCTTGAGCAGAAATTCCTGGTCATGAGGATAGGCTTTGCCGTTCACCGTGAAGCTGTTGAATTTGCCGGCGCCGCGCGGCACCTTTTCAAACACCATGTCCAACCTCTCGGCGGGCGGCGGTTCGGACGGCGGCTTGCCGAAGAGCGTATAATCCCAAACGGATTTGGGCGGCGGCGTCCACTGGGGTGTGCGGCGCTGATTGGCGTATTCAATGACAATGCCGAGGCCCCCTTCGCGTACAGGGTCTTCGGGCGCGCCAAGGATCCACACCCCGGGCTGGTTCATCTCCACCCAGGCATCGATGCGCTCGCCAGGCCCTAGCATCAGCACGTCAATGGCTGCCGGCGTGGGCGCGGGATTTCCGTCCAGGGCGATGACGTTGAACTTGTGGCCGGGCAACGCCAGGTGGCGGTTTTCGATTGCGCTGGCGTTCAAAAAATGAAACAGCACGCGTTCGCCGGTCTTCACTCGGATCGGCTCACCTGCGCCGAGGGCCTTATCGTTGATCGAAAAAATGTCCGCCGCGACCTCCATCCCCACCGGTCGCGTATCCAACACCGCCGGCTTTTCCGGCTGTGCGCCCGCCGGATCCAGATCGTCGTTATCCATCAATTGATTGGTGAAATAAGGCTCCCAATCGCGCAAGGCCAGGTAGTGCTCTTGGTCGAAACGCCCGAGATTGGTCGCTCCCTCGACAATCAGAAAGCCGAACATTCCGGTATAGCTGCCGCGATGCAAATCGTCCATCGACATGGTGTGAGTATGGTACCAACGGGTTCCGGCCGGTGTCGGCGTGAACTGATAGCGACGGCTTCCGTGGGGAGGCACTACCGGGGTGCCTTCTTCCTCCGATCCGTCTACCTCGGCGGGAATGAGCAAACCGTGAAAATGCACAAACTCCGGCACGTCGGTGTTGTTGACTACGTTCACCGTGACGGGCACGCCCTCCCTCATCCGGAGCAGCGGTCCTGGCGAGGCGCCGTTGTATCCGATCGTGCTGACGATGCGATTGGGAGCTAACTCGACCGTGACGGGCGCGATGTCGAGCGTGAAATCGGTCTTCGCTATATCGGGAGCGCTGGCAGGCGCAAGAAAGGATTGCGGCTGTTGACCCACCAGCCGGCTACCTGCGCTTGCTACTGCGGCAATCTTGAGAAAGTCGCGTCTTTGCATGACACAGTCTCGACCATCGTACCCTTCTCCCGCGCCTCAGGCCAACCGGTTGATCAAGCCCAGCCCCCGCTGCTGCCGCGCTTCTGGTACGCTTTCAAGAGGCACTTGAGGTCATTATCGTATGAAGTTGGCCCCGCGCATCACCGCCCTTCCCCTCCTGCTCTGGTTCACTGTGGGGCTCTATGCGCTGCAATTTGGAGGGTACCGCCGCTACTCCTACTCGATGGGACCGAGTGTGCCCTCGGAGTTTTATTGGAGCCGGCTCCAATACACTTCCGGCTACGCCAACAGCAATATTTTCGGGTTTCGCGCCTATGGCGGGAGTTGGTCCCGGGATTTTCCCAAGGCCGATAACGATTGCCTGATCGCCCTGCGCCGGTTGACCCGCATCCACTCTCCTTCGCCGCTGAACGTGGTCGATCTCGATAGCGACCATATCTTCGACTATCCCTGGATCTACGCCGTGGATGTGAACACCTGGACCTTCACCAGCGAGGAGGCTAAACGCCTGCACGATTATTTATTGAAGGGTGGTTTCCTGATGGTGGACGACTTCCACGGCACCGACGACTGGCAGCATTTCATGGCCGGGATGCGCATGGTCTTGCCCGACCCGCCGGTGGAGGATCTCCAGGATGCCGACGAAATCTATCACGTCTTGTACGACATCAACGAAAAATTTCAGATCCCCAGCGAGGTCTATGTCAACACCGGGCGAACTTACGAGAAGGACGGCTACGTGCCCAAGTGGCGCGCCATCCGCAACGACCACGGACGCATCATGGTGGCGATTTGCGCGAACATGCATCTCGGTGACGCCTGGGAATGGGCGGATAGTCCGGAATATCCCGAGAAGTTTTCCGGACTTGCTTTTCGCATCATCCTCAATTACATCACCTATGCCATGACTCATTAGGCCCCGAGCAGCCCACGGCCCCTCCCATGTTCGAGTTCTTTCTTAAGTACCCGCGTTCGGTTTATGCGCGCGGCCAGTTTGCCTTGCTGGGGGCGTGGCCGAAGTGGATGCTCGTAGTGCTGATCCTGGCTGCTGCCGCCGGTCTGGCCTGGCTGATCCGCTCCCGAATGGCGCAGGCGGTGCCCCTCATCCGCGGTTGGCGAGCCTGGGTCATCTGGGTCTTGCAGGCGATGCTGGTCGCGGTCCTGCTGGTGCTGCTGTGGCAGCCGGCGATCACCGTCGCTGAATTGAAGCCGCAACAAAACATCATCGCCGTGCTAGTGGACGACTCCCGCAGCATGGCGATATCCGAGGGCGGTGTCACGCGACAGGCCCAAGCGGTCAAAGCTCTTGAGAACGGCGTCCTCGCCAGCCTCAATCGCTCCTTTCAAACGCGTCTTTACCGCGTCGACGCCGTCGCCGCCCGTATCGACCGCCTCACGGACCTCGAGCCACGCGCGCCCTCGACCCGCATCGGAGACAGCCTCAAGCAGTTGAGCGAAGAGACTTCGGATCTGCCCATCGGCGCCATTGTGCTGCTCAGCGACGGCGCCGACAACTCCGGGGGCATTGACCCGGAGGCCATCAGCGCCCTGCGCGCGCGCCACATTCCCGTTCACACCGTGGGCTTCGGGCTTGAGCGCGCCGAACATGATGTGGAGCTGGACGATGCCGTTGTGGCTCCCCGCGCGCTAGCCGACTCCCGCCTCGCCGCCCGGATTACTCTGCATCAACGCGGCTACGCCGGCGCCGGAGTCAGCCTCACGGTGCGCGACGTCAGCACCAACCAAGCGAAGGTGCTTGCGTCTCGCACCATCCGCCTGGGATCGGACGGTAACCTCCAGACCGAGACCTTACTGTTTAATATCGGTAGCGCCGGCGCCCGAACGCTCCAGATCGCAGCCGCTCCACTACCCGGCGAGCAGAACCTTGCGAACAATATCTTGACCCGTGTGGTCAATGTGGGCTCCTCGCCGCGCCGCATCCTCTATGTAGAAGGTGA
>JAGWQP010000115.1 GCA_028876805.1 Acidobacteriota bacterium
ATCTGAAGCGGCTTCGCACATTTGTTGCCGTGGCCGAACAGGGTACGGTGTCGAGCGCGGCGGAGATGCTGCGCATTACGCAACCCGCCTTGTCCCGCCAGCTTCAGGACTTGCAGGCCGAGTTTGGTGTTCCGCTATTTGATCAGGCTGGCCGGAGGCTGCGGCTGACGGCGGAGGGGGTCGAGCTTGTCCCGAGGTGCCGCGCTCTGCTCAGGCAGGCAGATGATCTCCTGGAGTATGCCCGTTCGCTTGCTGCCGGCGATAGCGGAGAGCTCTCTGTCGGCGCCACGCCGCACACGATCGCCAGCGTGTTTTCGGGCTTTCTCCAGAATTTTGCCGAGAAGTATCCGCGGGTCCATGTAAAAACGGTCGAGGCTGGTGCGGTCGAACTATTGGAATTGCTGCGGCATGGGGAGCTGCATGCTGCGGTTGGTCTACTGGAGCGGAAGGACTCGGAATTTACCGCCTATCCGCTGCCTTTGCTCAAAACGCTGCTCGCCTACAATCCCAGAGGCGGCCTCTCATTTGCCGCGACGGTAGATATCCGCAAGCTTGCGAATGTTCCCTTGCTCCTTCTAGTGCACGGATACGGGAGCCGGAAGTCATTCGATGCAGCCTGCCGCCTTGATCGTGTGGTCCCCAAAGTTTTCATGGAAAGTTCGGCGCCGGAAACTCTTCTGGCTCTCGCCCGTCAAGGTCACGGCGCCGCGGTCATCCCCGCAACTGCATTGATCGACCGGCGCTTCCTCCGTCTGGCAGCGATCACCTTCCGCGGAGCCCCGCTCACCACGGAGATCGCCGTGCTTTGGAGAGGCACGCGCCTGCCGCGCTACGCGGAGCCGTTCAGTGCGATGCTTGCGGCCCATATGCGGATGGTGGTTAAGCGAGTCGAGGCTGCGGATCGAGGGGGCGTGCGAGACGAAACCGCGTGAGGCAGAGGAGCCCTTTCGCCAAGCTCTGTTTTTTGTCAACGTCGAGGTCAGCTCTGGGTCAAAATGCGAAAAACTCACCGTGAAGCGGGACGGCCATTACCGACCGCCCCCAACCCAAATCCGTGAAGGCGGAATTCCTGCATCAAATGTGGCCGACCACATTTGATGCGTAATGTGGCGTCGACACTTATGTGGCGTCTCGCACCGTTGTAGCCTTCCGGCGCCGAGAACCGGGGTTTGAACGCCACATAACTAGCGGGCTATAGGGTGCGCAAGAATTCCATAAGGTCAGGCTGGTCCCGCCATCGCTTCTTGGGTTTGCTGTCGGGGGTAAGTTCACATTTGGCGAGGGCCTTGGCTTTCATCTCCAAGTCGATCTCGGCGTAGATGTTCGTAGTATCCAGAGAGACATGGCCGAGCCAGCCGCGGATGGTATTGATATCAACGCCCGCACGGAGGAGGTGGGTTGCGGTGCTGTGACGAATGGAATGCGGGCTTACCCGCTTCGTCGCGAGCGCCGGGAACTTGGCGCATATTTGGAGTGTATAGCGCTCGACCATGGTATGGATTCCGAATCGAGTGATCGGATGACCCAGGCGATTGACGAAAACGGGTTCGCCGGCGCCGCGTCCGCCCATTACCGCCTCGAGTGCCGCCACCGTAGCAGGCCATAATGGGCAAAGGCGCTGCTTTCCGCCCTTTCCAGTAATCTTTACGCAAGCGGCACGGATATCGAGGTCTCGGACCTTGAGCTGAGCTGCCTCTGTGGCTCGAGCGCCCGAGTTATAGAGAAACAACAAAAGCGCGTAGTCACGCCGGCCTTGCGCGGTTCGTCTTAGCTGATAGCGAGTCCACCTCTCGGCCGCCGCTTCGACATCCGCCAGCAAGTAACTCTTGCCCGGGTCAACATCGATGCGTTCCGCGACTACCAGAAGCTCGGTGGCGAGGCGTAACAAGGTGCTACGCGCCGCTCCATAGCCGGCGCAATGAGCCAGAAATCGCTCACGGGCTTCCACCGATCGGCCAGTCCGGTGCCGTGCCAACGCTTTGGGATAGCTGAATAAATCCTCGAACATTGTGGGATCTCCTTGTCCATGGGGAGATCCGATCAGTATCGGCACGTTGTTTTAGTTATGTGGCGTTCAAACCCCGGTTCTCGGCGCCGGAAGGCTACAACGGCGCGCGACGCCACATAAGTGTCGACGCCACATTACGCATCAAATGTGGCCGACCACATTTGAAGCTGGAATCCCGCTCGTCCGGGTCTGTGTGGCGAGCCACCGCGATAAGGCCGCTTTCCCTCAACCTAAATTTGGCCATTCTGGACTTCTCATGCGCCGGCTGTGGCGAGCTGAAAGATGCGGACCAGGACGAGGCCACCCGCGACGACGAGATATCCGCGCAGGACGATCATCCAGAGCCGGCTGAGCACGCTGAGCCGGACCGGAGGCAGGTCGCCGAGCGGGGGCATCCGCCAGTTGTC
>JAGWQP010000116.1 GCA_028876805.1 Acidobacteriota bacterium
CGGGCATAGCCGGAGTTCACGAACAACATGCCCCCGGCCACCACCGGGCCGGCGCCATCGAGCGAACCGCCCCTGCCGGGAACTCCATTAACCGTCTGGTAGTCGCGCGCTGTGTCGAAGTCCCAAAGCATACCGCCGTTTTCGGTGTTGAAGGCCCGCAGGTGCCCGTCAACCGATCCGGAAAACACCACGCCCGGAATCGCGGTGACCGCTGCCGGCTGCGCCGGACTACACACCGGCTTGGATCCGCACGGCTGCGGCGCAGCGTACCACACCCTTTCGCCATTCGCGATGCGCAGCGCGGTCAGCCCCCCGCCCTGCGTGGGATCGAGCGGTGATCCGACCAGAATGACGGCGCCCGCGCGCGGGAGCCGCACCACGTCGGATACCGCCGCGTACACCTTCTGTCCATCGCTGGCCATGCCCCATTGCACGCCGCCATTGGTCCCGCCTTTGCCCACGCGCGTCTGCCACAGAATCTCGCCCTTTCGATCCGGGTCGAGCGCATACACCACGCCCGACTTTTGACCGGCCAGCAATACCTCGCGCCCATTCGGAAGCTTCTCGACAAGTACGGAAGATCCGAAGTCGTGGTCTGGGCCGGGGCAATGGCTGCCGGTGCAGGCGCCGCTGAACACATCGCCCGGCGTCACTTGTTTCGCCCACACAATCCGGCCGGTCTTAAGGTCAAGCGCCGCCACCGCGTCGCTCATCTCGGTGGCCGGCGAGGAGAAATTGTCGCCGGTGGTGATGTAAAGGAGCCCGCGTTTGGCGTCCAGCGTCGGCGATCCCCACACGCTTGCGCCTGACGGTCCCCAGCCGCCGACGCTTCCGGGGCCCTTCTCTTGTTGTTTGGGCGTCTCGCGAATGGTGTAGGTCTTCCAAAGCTGGGTTCCGTCTTTCGCGCGTATTGCCGTCACGCTGCCACGAAACGTGCAACAGGGATACTCAGGATTGCTGGAGCGGGTCTCTTCCCAGGAGGCCGCAGGAATGAAGACCACGCCATTGTGAACGGCGGCCGTGCCCGTCAGCCGCGCCGATTCGTGAGCCTCGGGCCTCTTCTTCCAGAGAAGGCGGCCCGTTTCAGCCTCCACGCCGTAAGCCCAGCCGGTGAGGTCGCTAAACACCAGCACGTGGGTCCGGCCGAGGGGCAAGGCGACTGGCGCCGACCGCACCGGCCCGCTGGCCTGGTAGAGCCAGCGGACGCAGCCGCTCTCGGTGCTCAGGGCCTGTATCGCGCCGCCTGCGCTGCCGACGAACAGCGTGCCGCCCAGCACGGTCGGCGCGCCGAACGAGGTAACGTCGCCTTCGTAGGCGTAAGCCCACTTCAGCTTGAGCTTGCCGACTTGACTCAACGTGATGCCGCTCGTGGCCGTGTACCGGGTGTTCGACGAGTCCGGGCTCCAGCCGGCCCACGCCGGCTTCGGAGACGGCGCGATCGTCACCGTGCGGTCGGCGCAGTAGGCTTGTGGCGGTAGCGGAGCATCGGGGCGCTGAACGCCCAGAAAGGTCGCGACCGCCTCGCGCTCCTCGCGAGTCAGCACGTACGCTACATTGATCATGACGCCGAAGTCGAGGGTCCGCAAAATACGCGCGACCGTCAGCTGCTTCAGCGCTTCCCGCGAGGGAGCACGTTCGGTTCCCGAATCGTGGCAGGAGGCGCAACGCCGTTGGTATACAGCCTCGCCGGAGACCGCCGCCGCGCCCGGAAGCGCCGCCACAGTCACGAGCAGAATGGTTCTGAGGATTGTCCCGTCATTCACGCGGTCCATTTTACCTGAAACCGCTGTGGGCGACCTTGAGATAAGCTGTCGGGAGCGAGAGACACGCATGGCATCCGCCTTCGACAAACTGGAGCCTTTAAGCAGCGCGAGATCGTGGGGATCGAGGCACCCGAAAGCTTCGGGTCCGAACTCGCCACGCTTGATGGGCGTCGCGGTGCACCGTCAACTGCGGAATATCGGCGTAGTCAAGTTCTCCCCTGGGATTCGTCGTGAAGTAGAAGGATCTCGACCGAGTCGGGCCGATGATTGCCAAGCAAGAAGGCCAAGCGTAACGCCGTGCTGAGGTTCGCCTATCCGAAGGGAACCTCTGAGAAATACAGATCCGATCTGAACCGCGATTCGGCCGATTATTTCCCCCAGGCGATGAGCAGGCAGACCAACAACGCCACCACCGGCGTCGACATCGAGGCGATCACGAACCAGATCCGTGCCTACCGGAACTCTGCGCGGAGTGGGACCACAAGCACCGGCGCATTCGTTCGTGTGTCCTTGCCGAATCTGTCGCCGCCTCAAGGGATGGGTTCGACGATCGCTGAGAAATCTCTGGACGCCGAGAATCGAGAATAGTTTCCCGTTGGGACGCAGGACAGTCCACTTCTCAGGGGCGAGGTGAGCCTGAGGTGTGCTACGAGCGCCGAGCAGCGACTTGCTGGGGTTCGCATACGCAGGGACGAGCCTTGGACGTGCAAGACGCGGGACTGGCGCCAACAGGAGATGGAACTCGTTAGTGGCGCTGCCCGGATCGAAACGCCGTTATGGCCCGGAGTGTGTTACGGGGAAGGGGACTTTCGAACTCGGGAATCGTGCTCATTCTCTGTGCCTTACCCGCAACCACGCCGAACGCGGCCAACTAGTCAAGTCTGTACCTTCGGACTGCGTGCTGGGCGGCGTAACCCTTCGCGCCACCATACAGAATCGTTTGATAGGACCTTCGAACGTGCAGACGATTTCAGAACTCTTTTGCTCCGCGCCGGCAGGTTTCAACCGAGCCTTTCAGCTGTTAAGCCTGAATCAAATCGAATAGTCCGGCTCTAGCAGACGACTTGCAGCTGGTCGGCGTGCAGAGTGCGATTTCAGAGAATGTGGAAGAATAATTCCGTGAACCGTTCCCGAGATTGATCGAATCGTGGTTGTTGAATGAATGGCAAGACGCAAATACGGCAGCTTCAGACTCCATGCCGTTTACGCGCCTATCAGAGCGAAGCGTTGACGGCGGTTCGAGATGCTTACAGAGCCGGCAAACGACGCGTGATCGTTTCCTTGCCCACCGGAAGCGGGAAAACGGTGGTGTTCGCTCATTTCCCCGGCTTTCTCAAGATGAAGAAACGACTACTCGTGCTCGCACATCGGGAGGAACTGCTGCAGCAAGCACGGGATAAGTTTAGATCCATCGACCCGGAATTGAAGGTGGAGATTGAACAAGCCACCAGCCACGCCGCTGCCGATGCGAAGGTGGTCATCGCTTCGGTCCCCACGCTAGCACGAAGCAGCGCGCGCTTGTCGCGACTTCAGCCGGATGAGTTTTCCATCGTTGTTGTTGATGAAGCGCACCACGCAGTCGCACCCAGCTACCGGCGTATCTTCGATCACTTCGGCCTGTTGGAACCCAGCGTTTCCCGTTACCTGATCGGCTTCACTGCCACCCCGCGGCGTGGTGATAAACAGGGGCTCGGCGAAGTATTTGAGGAGGTCTGTTACGCACGGGACATGCGCGAGATGATTGCGGAACGTTACCTGTGTCCTATTACAGGCTGGCGCGTGGACACCGATTTGTCCCTTGATAACGTGAAGGTCCGACATGGCGATTTTATCGAAAGCCAGCTCGCACGCGTGGTGAATATGCCGTTACGCAACAGTTTGCTGGTGAAAGCCTATCGGGACTTCGCCCCAGGAAGGCGCGCTATCGTCTTTTGCGTGGATGTGGCGCACGCCAAGGACGTGCATCGTGCGTTTGCTGAAGCGGGGATACGGGCGGCGCCGGTCTGGGGCGAACTTTCAAGAGATCAGCGCCGCTCGACTCTGGCGGCGTTCTCGGCAGGGGAGATCGACGTTGTTACCAACTGTAATGTGCTGACCGAGGGGTTTGATGAACCGCGCGTCGATTGCGTGATCATGGCGCGGCCGACGAAATCGAAGCTGCTTTACGCCCAAATGGTCGGACGCGGCACGCGCCTACATCCGGGAAAGAAGAATCTTGTGGTCATCGATGTTGCCGATAACTCCAGAACGCATCAGTTGCCGGGCTTGCACAGCTTGTTCAATTTGCCGCTCAACATGAATCTGAACGGCGGCAATGCGATGGAGATCGAACGGCAGATCGAACGACTGAATCGGGCTCAGCCTTGGATCGACACATCACGCATCCAGACACCACAAGATCTGAAGCTCGCCGCCGAACGCATTGAGTTCTTCAATTTCGAGCCGCCAGCGGAAATCAGGGACTGCACCCGCAATACCTGGAACGCCGTGCCCGGAGGATACCGCCTCGGCCTTCCCGAGGGGGAATGGATTTCGATCGAACCCAATCTCCTCGACACATGGGATATTCGACTCTCCACAGGAGGCGAGACAACCTTGTTATTGAGTCATGCCGTGAGTCTGGCCGCAGCCGTCGAAGCCGCGGACCGTTTTGTGGCCCTCCATCGTCCGGATGCGCGGCGGCTGGTTGAACGCTCGGCCCGCTGGAGAAACGAACTCCCCAGCGATAAGCAAAAAGAGGTTCTTGCCCGCAACGGGATTCGCGTGCCCGCCGGACTCAAACGGGGACAAGCCGCCCAGATGATCGCGCACCTTGTGTCGGCGCGAAGCCTGGGCAGCGCACGATGACGGCGCGCCGAGATCCGCAAGCGCTTGAACGACG
>JAGWQP010000117.1 GCA_028876805.1 Acidobacteriota bacterium
GCCAACCTCCGCCCGGTGCGCGCTTACGCGTCGCAACTGGATTCGTCACCGCTCAAGAATCACCTGGTGGAAGGCACCGATATGATTATCGTCCGCGAACTGACGGGCGGAATCTATTACGGGAGTCCGCGTGGCATTATCGAAAGCGGCGCGGAAGTCCGGGCAGTCAACACTATGACCTACACGCGGTCGGAAATCGAGCGCGTGGCGCGCATGGCCTTTCGCCTTGCGCAGGCCCGGCGAAAAAAGGTCACGTCAGTAGACAAGTCGAACGTGCTCGAAAACTCGCAGCTCTGGCGGCGCGTGGTCACCGAGGTAGCGAGGGAATTTCCTGACGTCGCGCTAGACCATATGCTGGTCGACAACTGCGCCATGCAGTTGATCCTGAACCCGCGGTACTTCGACGTGCTGCTGACCGAGAATATGTTTGGGGATATCTTGAGCGATGAAGGCGCCGTGCTGGCTGGGTCAATCGGTATGCTGCCCTCGGCCTCGATCGGCGACCAGAAGCCCTCGGGCGCGCTGGTGGGTCTATACGAGCCGGTGCACGGTTCGGCGCCCGACATTGCCGGCCAAAATAAAGCCAACCCGCTGGGCGCGATCGGCTCCGTGGCCGCGATGCTGGCCTACACGTTCAGTTTGAAGAAAGAAGCGACCGCCGTCGAATCGGCCATCGAAGCCGTATTGAAGAGCGGGAAAATGACCGCGGACTTGCGTCCGCCCGGCCCGCCCGCCACCACCGAACAAGTCGGCACAGCCGTGTGTGCTGCCGTGGGTTAAGGCTCAGCATTGCCGCGGCGCCAAGCGCCGTATATTTGTAGTAAGGACTTTATGCCTGCTACCATCATCGAAAAACTCTGGGATTCGCACGTGGTCTACGAGCAGCCGGGCGCACCCGCGCTGATCTACATCGACCTGCACCTGATCCACGAAGTCACTTCCGCGCAGGCCTTCCAGGGCCTCCGCGAGCGCGGTTTGAAAGTCCGCCGTCCCCAGATGACACTGGCCACGGTCGACCACAGCATTCCTTCGACCGACCGCTCGCTGCCCATCGTCGATGAGCTCGGTCGCAAGCAGATCGAACAGCTTGACAAGAATTGCCGGGAGTTCGGCATCCGCCTCTACGGTATTCACAGCGATCGCCAGGGCATTGTGCACGTGATCGGCCCAGAGCTGGGCCTGACCCAGCCCGGCATGACGGTGGTTTGCGGCGACAGCCACACGGCCACTCACGGCGCATTCGGCGCCCTGGCCTTTGGCATCGGCACCAGCCAGGTGGAATACGTGCTTGCCACGCAGTGCCTGCTGCAGATGAAATCGAAGACCTACCAGGTGCGGGTGAACGGCACTTTGAAGAGGGGGGTTTTGGCCAAGGACATCATTCTCGCCCTCATCGCCAAAATCGGCACCGGTGGCGGCACCGGTTGCGTATTCGAGTACACCGGGCCCGCCGTCCGAGCGCTTTCCATGGAAGAGCGCATGACGGTGTGCAACATGTCGATCGAAGGCGGTGCGCGGGCGGGCCTGGTAGCCCCGGACGATACTACCTTCCAATACCTCTATGGCCGGCCACATGCGCCAAAGGCCGCCGAATGGGACGCCGCCGTGGCGCGCTGGAAACAACTGCCCACCGACGACGGCGCTCGCTACGACCAGTCCGTCACGATCGAAGGCGACAAGCTGGAGCCCATGATCACGTTCGGTACTAATCCCGGCATGGGCATCCCGATCAGCGCGCCGGTTCCGGCGCCATCGCAAATTGCCGACCCGGACGCGCGCGCCGCTCTGGAAAAAGCGCTGAAGTACATGGGCCTCGAGGGGGGCAAGCCGCTGGTCGGACACAAGGTAGACGTGGTCTTCATCGGAAGCTGCACCAATTCGCGTATCTCTGACCTGCGCACGGCGGCGTCCGTGCTGAAGGGCCGCAAGGTGAATCCGAAGGTACGCGTGCTGGTGGTTCCCGGCTCGCAGGAAGTCAAACGCCAGGCAGCGGCGGAAGGCTTGCCGGAAATCTTCCGTGCGGCTGGTGCCGATTACCGGGAGCCCGGCTGTTCCATGTGTCTGGCGATGAACGGCGACATGGTTGAGCCCGGCCAGTATAGTGTCTCGACCAGCAACCGCAACTTCGAAGGCCGCCAGGGCCCGGGCGCGCGCACCTTCCTGGCCAGTCCCTTGACCGCCGCTGCCAGCGCGATTACCGGCGTGGTCACTGATGTAAGGTCCCTGTTATGAAATTCGAAAATTTCGAAAGCCGCATGGTGCCGCTCCCGGCCACCAATGTGGATACCGACCAAATCATCCCCGCCCGCTTCCTGAAGACGATCACCAAAGATGGCCTGGGCGCGAACCTTTTCTGCGACTGGCGCTATGACGCGCAAGGCAAGCCGAAGCCGGATTTCATCCTCAACCAGCCGCACGTGCAGGGTGCCCACGTGCTTCTGGTGGGCGACAATTTCGGTTGCGGCAGCTCGCGCGAACACGCCCCGTGGGCACTGACGCAGTTTGGATTCCGCGCCGTGATCAGCACCTCGTTCGCCGACATTTTCCGGGGCAACTCGCTCAAGAACGGCCTGCTGCCCGTGATCGTGCCGCCCGACGTCCACGCCGAGCTGTTTACCGCGGTGGAGAAAGAGCCCAACGCTACTGTAAAAATCGACTTGGCCCGCCAGACGCTCACGACGCCCGCCGGCCGCCGAATCGGGTTTCCGGTGGACGGCTTCTCCAAGCATTGCCTGCTCGAAGGCGTCGATGAGCTGGGCTACATGCTGCAGCACGAAGCGAAAATCGCGGCTTTCGAAGCCAAGCGGATGGGCTCGATCGATACGCTAGCGTGACGTGAGCGGGTTTCGAATCCCATCGGCATGCCGCGGTTGACGCCGCTGGCACGGCGGCGCGCGAGGCCGATCAATCCGCGCCTTAGCCGCCGCGTAATCGAGTTCGATCAGGCTGGTGGCCGGGCGTAACGAAACATTCGATGCGTCCTCAGCGACGCCCCCTCCGAGAGCACGGCGGGTGCGGCAGTCGGAGGGAGATTGACGGCGTCTGAGTCCTGTTCGCGAATGTCTTCGACCTTCTGCAGGCGCTCCTGCACGTGGAGCCGCGCCAGCAACTGTTCATCAGAATGTGGCTCGGTCCGAGGTGGCGCTCGACAACGCGCAGCTTCGTGACCTCGGCGTTCTGCGCCACGTCCGCATACAAGGGGCAGTGCTGCGCCGCCCCATCTGTTGAATCTTAGACGCGGCACTTGTCGCATCCTCGTCGCGGTCGTGGTAATCGACGGCCATGTCGAGGCCTGCCCCTGGCGAGCGCCAGGGATGAGGCTCCCCCAATGCCGAGCCTTCTACCCGGGACCAGCGCAATCTTTTCCCGCGCTCGGAGTACTCGCCCGCCAGCAGGTGGCCGTCTTCAAACACAGACGGCTCAGGCCGCCTACCCCACTCGCGGCAGCGAGCCCGAATAGAGCAAAACCTTGGTGGATTGCGGCGTCAACCAATTTCCAGCAGCGCATCAAACCGGGCTCGTCTGGCCTCGTGATGAAAAGCGTACGCGCGGTCCGGAAGTGGACCCCGGGGACCGACATATTCTGCAACAATAAAGTCCTTGAGGAGATGGCTGAAGCATGGAAAAACGAAATGTCGTTGGGCTGACCATAGTGTTGGCGGTGACGGGCGCCCTGCTAGCGCAAAACCCCGCTATTAAACGTACAGTGGTGAAGAGCGGGGATGTATCCGTCCCTGGGCGCGAGGCGGTAATTGCTAATGTCGAGATTGTCCCGGGAGGTTCGGCCGGCCGTCATACCCATCCGGGCGACGAGATAAGCTATGTACTGGCGGGCGAGGGTGAGATCCTGATGGACGGGAACCCACCGTTGAAGGTCAAGCCCGGCGACGGTTTCATCATACCCGGCGGTACGAAGCACGACGCACACAATACCGGCACGCAGCCGCTGAGGCTGGTTGGGGTGTACGTGATCGAGAAAGGTAAGCCGCTCGCGACACCTGCGCCATGAATCTTTTATCGCTCTTTTCCACAACACTGATGGCTGAGTGCGCACTGCCATAACATAGCAACGGAACTCATGTGGCCGGCGCGCTGGAGAACGCGCTTCCGCGTTGAACCCGCTCGGCTTCCAAAGAAAACGGAAGCGGTCGCGGAGGCCTGAAAGTTTGGACGCGGACGGAATATTAGCGAATGACAAGTGCGATCTTCGTGTTCTGCTCTCTCCCAAGCTAGATGAATATTCAGACTATATGACTATGGGCGCCGGGCAGGACCGTTCAAATGCCGGCGGTCCCTTTCGTTCTCATTGCAAATGTATTCCAATAATTCATCGTTGGGCAGGAGGCGATGCGAACTAGTGATGGTGAAGGGCCGTGTGTATGCGCCTGAGTCCTCGATGGTGACCGCCTCGATCAGCGTCCCCAGGCTGGGGCGTGTATACCGCTCGATGGTGTGAAGCTGTTTGGTGTGCGGGTGGCCGACAAAATCAAACCAGAATCTGTCGTTAAAGCCCACCGTATCCACCACCAGCGTGTCGCCCTCCCAGCGTCCAACGGAGTGGCCGTACCAGGTCGGATCGGGATCAGAAGGATGCTTGCGCCCGTCCATGAAAATCTGTCGATAGCTGTGAATGTTGCCCTCGAATAGAAAAAAGATGATCCCCGGAGACTCCACGATGCGCCACGGGTAGGGCGCCAGGCGGGGTACGCCCGTGGGCAAGCAATTGACTTCAGGGTCGTCGGTGGAAAGGCGGGCTTGCTTGATCTTCTCGGCATCCGGCTTCAGCGGCAGGGCCTCGCCGTTCTTCAAGCCGAGCGAGATGTCCTCGATGAGGGAAACATCCGCCGGACGCCATAGTCCGGAGATGTCGACTCTTCCGCTGGCGAGCTTGGGCGCGGGTCCGGCTGGCGCAGGGGGCAATGGATTCAGGTTGGCGAAGGAGTTGACGTTTCCGGCGCCGGAGGGGGTCTGGCCGGCAAGCGGACGAGCGAACAGGATTGCTCCCGCCATGACCAATCTCAACATAACGGGATGACTCGAGCGGAGCTTCACCAGCCGCGATTATACACTGCGTTGCGCCCAAATCGCGCCGGGCGACGTTTCCATCCACCCATGCTGTGGCTGTCGAGTGGGATACCCTCAAGGCAGCTGATGAAGGACGATTCGCCATCTTCGAAGACATTTCCTCGTCCGGAACCCAGCAAGAACTTCGCGCGATCGGCGCGCCGCCGGATACCGGCCGGATCGTGACGGTGAAACAGGTTGTGAATGTTAATCGCAGCCGTGCACCGATTGTCGCCGACACGGGCTGGATGGCATGGAAAGCCGGCCTTACCGGCGGTGGAAGACTTGTGTATCGGAAGCCACCGGAGTGGGGAAGGTCCCCGATATGTGGTCTTGCCAATTAAGGCTTTCTTCGTCGGCGAGCGACCACAGAAGACCGATCACGGTGCACAAAGCCAGACAAGACCCTACAAACCGCAAAACGCGCTGCCGGTGTTCCGGTGGATAGCCGTCAAAAGTGGTGATCCGCAACTGCGCCCAGCGCTGGCCGGGTGTTTCGGTCGCCGCCACGGTCCAGAACAGGCCGTAGGTAAACGCCACCAGGGGCAGGACGCCGACGAATAGGAGGGCATTGGTTTTGGTGAGTACGACGGCTCCGCCCGCCAGGTAGAATGCCAGCAGAAACAGGCCGTACGCGATCAGGACCATCGACCAGTCCAGCGCGGCGGCTATCGCGCGATGCAGCGTGGTCGCCACAGGCGCCTCACAGCAAATCACTGCTTCGACGGCCGTCCCCAGCGTCCGCGGTCCGGCAGGAGCAGGCGGCAAGAATTCTAGGCTGGTCTGGCTTTCCGGCGCGTGCGGCGCCGGCCGGCGAGCCGGTGTGTTCGAGACTTCTTTGGGAGCCGGTTCGGAGGGTGGACGAGCCCGGTATTCGACGCGCCCGCCGGCGTACGATTCAATCGGGATCACGTTCGAGGCCGGTCTGGGGGTGAACAGGTTTTCCTGGACCGCGCGGCTCCAATCCTTCCGGCTGGGAATGGCGGCCGCCGGCGACGCCTCAGTTTGGGAGTTGACCCCCACCGCTGCCGTCGCTCGGGGCGCCGCCGCCAGCGCTCCGTCCGTGCGGTGAACCGTGAACGGTCCCTGTAGGCCATCGCCCGGCTTGCGGCCGCAACGCCGGCACCGGCGCTCCCCTTCGCTATTCCGGAATCCGCAATACCCGCAGGTCATTGGCCCGACGAAACTGCCTTTCCGAAGACCGCGTCTCCCAATGTTGTGTTACCTTCCGAAAGAGGGTTCACCCTGAAAGGCTCTTCACCTATAGTTTACATGTCGATTCAGGATTGTCACGTTTTTTGTTCCCTGCGGTCCTGCATATTTCGGCTTACCCCGTTGGTATTGTTGGCAGCTGCCGCTTTGGCCCAAACCCCCTCGGCGCTGCTGCCCAATCTCCGCATCAATCCACCCCGTAGCAACGTGCCGCCTCCCAGGGAGTGGCGAACCACCGCCCTCGTCGAAGAGTCCGAGGGCAAAGTGTACCGGCTTCACGGCAAGGCGCAGGTCGAAGGCGCGGAAGTCTTGTTTGCAGCCGACGACATCGAGTTTAACGAAGACACCGGCGACTTGCGGGCGACCGGAAACGTGTACTTTCACGATTTTGGAAAAAACGAGCAGGTGTGGGCCGACCGCGTGGAGTACAACACCGAATCGGAAACCGGCAAGTTTTACAAGGTCCATGGAGAGACCTCGCCCCGCATCGATGCACGGCCCGGCATCCTTACCACCAACAACCCGTTTTACTTTGAGGGAGACTGGGCGGAACGGGAGGGCGAAAGGTACATCGTCCATAATGGCTTCGTCACCAACTGCAAAATACCGAGCCCGTGGTGGACCTTGCGGGGCCCACGCTTCGACATCGTCCCCGGCGAGCACGCCGTGGCCTACCGCAGCGTTTTCCGGGTAAAGGGGCTGCCGCTGTTTTTTACGCCGTTCTTTTACAAGTCACTCGAAAAAGAGCCGCGCAAGAGTGGTTTTCTGATTCCCAACATCGGCCACAGCTCGCGGCGGGGAATCATGTTTGGGGCGGGATACTTTTGGGCGATCAACCGCAGCTACGATGTAACTTACCAGGTGCAGGACTTCACCGCGCGCGGTCTGGCGCACCACGCGGACCTTCGCGGCAAGCCCCGGTCGGGGACCGATTACGACGCCATTCTGTACGGCGTCCACGACCGCGGCATTGAGCAAGGCAAGACGCTGCAAAAATACGGCGGCCTGAGCCTGTCCGCCGTCGGGAAGTCGGACCTGGGCGATGGCTGGTTTGCTCGTGGGACAGTCAATTACCTCAGCTCTTTCCGTTTTCGCCAGCAATGGTCGGAATCGTTCAACGACGCCATCGGCTCGGAGGTACAGTCAGTCGGGTTCCTGAACAAGAATTGGTCGAGCTACACATTCAACGTCGTCGCCGCCCGACTGCAGAATTTCCAGAGCTCCGAGATACAGGTTACCGATCCCATCACTCAGGAGGTCAAAGGGCTCAAAGCCAACGCCGTCACCATCCGAAAACTGCCGGAGGTTCAGCTGGACGGCCGGGAACGGCAGATTTGGAAGAGCGTGCCTCTGTGGTTCTCCTTCGATTCAGCGGCCGGATTGCTCTATCGCCAGGAGCCGCTCTTCAGTGGCGATACGCTGATCGATACCTTCCAGACCGGCCGACTCATGGACCGCATTCACCTTGCGCCGCACCTACTGAGCGCCTTTCACTTCGCCGGCGTCAACATCGTGCCCCGGTTCGGGCTCGATGAGACGTACTATTCTGAAAGTCAGGCGCCGAATCCCGACGCCAGCCAGGCCCTCCAACTCCCTGTCTACCGCGTGATCGGGACAGACTTGGTGCGGAGCGCACACGATTTCTCGATGGACCTTATCTTTCCCACGCTCGCACGTGTGTTCGACAACAAGACGATCTTTGGCGACAAGCTGAAGCACGTCATCGAGCCGCGTGCCACGTATCGCAATATCGCCGGCATCGGCGACGACTTTATGCGTTTTGTCCGCTTCGACGATACGGACTTGCTCTCCAATACCGACGAGCTCGAGCTCTCTCTCACCAACCGGTTATACGCCAAGCGCGGCGACACTGTTCGGGAGATCTTTTCCTGGCAGCTTTGGCAGACGCGTTATTTTGATCCGACCTTCGGCGGCGCGCTGGTTCCCGGCCAGCGCAATGTGCTGCTCACGACCGCCGAGTTGACGCCATACGCCTTCCTGGTGGGCCCGCGCAACTACTCGCCGCTCGTCTCGGTGCTGCGGATGAGCCCTGTCGGCCAGTGGAGCGCGGAGTGGCGCGCCGATTACGATCCCCTGCTCGGCCGTATGGTCGACAGCACCGTATCGGTGGATTATCGCTGGTCGAAGTACTTTATTTCCGCCGGCCACAACCTGGTGCATACCGACCCGATTCTGACCACCCCCGCTAATCAACTGCGCTTCCGCCTCGGCTTCGGCGATCCCAACCATCGCGGATGGAACGCCGGCATTGACGGCGTCTACGATTACCACCAGCAGGTGCTGCAATACGCCACCACGCAGGTCACCTACAACACCGATTGCTGCGGCTTGAGCGTGCAATGGCGCCGCTTCAGTTTCGGCACGCGCAACGAAAATCAGTTCCGCGTAGCGTTCGCCGTGTCCAACATCGGAACTTTCGGGACCTTGCGCAAACAAGACCGGCTGTTCTGAGTTTCGGCGAACAGACAGGCCCCGAGCGAAGGAACTCGGCGCCTCGACTCAGAGGGGAAGGCGGCGGGAGGGACTCGCCGCCCGATGCAGTCTGTTGTTTTTTATACTAGCTAGCATTTTCGGCTCTCCTTATCCAGTACTTGGCCAAGAAAAATCTGTGCAAATATTTCAACAGGGGAGGGGCCTCGAACCGGGTTACCGTGCCCGGAGGGAATCCCACAAACTCGTGCGTCGGTCCCAGTTCGGCAACAGCCAAATGTCGGCTCTCGCCCGGAACACCGAAGTCAGAAAGCTCTTGCCGTCGGGGTGCAAGCTGAATCCGCGGTACGCGAGCTCTCCGCGGAAGTTACCGAACTCCATGGCGGGGGGCAGCGGCCCCAGGTCCGCGATTCGCGTCTCCTTTCCCGCAACCAGTTCCACGCGCTCCAGCAGTTGCCTTCGGTCTGGTGTGACCACCATGCCGTAGAGGACGTTTGGGTCGACAGACCAGCCGAAGGTCTGCCAATCCCGTGGGCTCACCTGACGGCCACGCTGACCGTCGGCGCTGATGATACGCAGTCCGCTGGTATCCGTAAAGGCGATCCAGTCTCCCCATGGGGTCCAGCGGACCGGACGCACGGAACTGGTGTAGACCACCAGATCGGACCGCTTATTGGCTCCCACCCGAGCCTTCAAGACGGCGTACCTGCCATCGCGCGTCGAGTTGTAGGCGATCCAGTTGCCATCCGGCGACCAAGATGGGCCGCGCTGCGGTGCGTGCTCCGGATCCTCCCACAACGGTACCGGCGGCTCGCCAGACAAGGGCGAAATCCAGATCTCGATCGATCCAGCGGTTTCCCTCCGGTAGGCCACGCGGCCTCCGTCCGGCGAGATCGCGCACTCCAGCAGTTCTTTGGTTCCGTCGGGAAAATCCTCCGGGCCGGCGAGCCGCCGTTCCGATCCATCCTGCCGGTTGCGCAGCCAGATTTCATAAGCGCCGCTGCGATTGGTGGCAAAAGCAAAATGCATGCCGTCCGGCGCCCAGGCGGGTGACACATTCAAGCGCCCGGTTGCGATTACGCTTCGTGCGGCGGACCCGTTGAGCGGGACTTCCATCACGTCGTAGCTGCTGGTACCGGTCGCGAACGCCAGCATGTGCCCGTCCGGAGAGAGGGTGGGGAATTCATCGCGGAGTGCGCCGGCGGTCACCGGTCGCGCAGAGCGGGCACGGAAGTCAAAGGTCGTCAGGTGCCCGTCGCCGGCCCCCGCCGCGCTCCAAATCACGCGATGTCCGTCGGGAAGCCATGCGAAGGGTCCGATCGCGGGAATCTCCTTGCCGTGGAGCAACTCCTGAGGGGCCGCGCCGTCAAGCGGAACCCTCCAGAACTCCGTGTGGCCGTCACCGTCGGTGTAGACCCCGAGATCCGTGCCCCTGCGGTTGAATTCGAGATACGCCCCAGCGCCGACCGTACGGAGGCTGGCGAGGGGCTCCTGGGCGTAGGGCCGCGGGGCTGCGCCTGGAGGCGTGGAAAACGCCAACCGGTACAATCCGGTGGGCTCTCGGATCATCGCGGCCAGGGTCTTGCCATCCGGAGAGAGTGCGGCTTGATTGGTGCGTTCGAGGATCTTCTCGGCTTGGCCGCCAGCCACGCCGATCGACCACAAGCTTGAGTTTCCACTGCCCTGATATACCAGGTAATATACGCGCGTGCCGTCCGCCGACCAGAACGGGTTGTAACACGAGGCATTCTGCTGGGTGATCTGCGTCGGGATCGAGCTGCCTAGTTTCCTGGTGAAAATCTGGAAGGTCCCTCCGGCATTGGCCGCGTAGGCGATGCGGTCGCCGTTGGGCGACCAGGCGGGCATACTGGCGATGTCGGTCTCGGTGGCGAACGGGGTTGTGTCGGCCGGGGCCGAAGGCACGACCGGCCACAACAGCGCGCCTAGGACGCAGATCGCTAGTCCCGCACTAAGCCCCCATGCGGCCCATGGACGCGGGCCTCGGGATGGAGTGGAGACCGCCCCCGCAGCCGCTGGGCTGGCGTCGGTCAGCTGATCGCGCATGCGCCGCAGTTCGCGAAACAGGTCACGGGTGCTATCGTAACGCTGATCCGGGTCCTTAGCCAGGCAGCGTTCGATGGTCCAGCGCAGCGGCGCTGGCACAGTCGGCGGCAGTGGAGGAGCGTCCTCCCGGATGATCGCGGCCATGGTCTCCGGAGCGCTGTTACGGTCAAACGCGCGCCGCCCGGCGGCCATCTCGTAGAGCACCAAACCAAAGGAAAACTGGTCCGAGCGCGGATCGAGCGGGCCCGCGCCACGCGCCTGCTCCGGACTCATATAGTCGACGGTTCCCGCCACGCCATCCGGCATCGTGCGGGTGATGGCGTGCGACGCCTCTCCGGCTGGCGGCGGCTCCACTTCCTTGGCCAGACCGAAGTCGAGTATCTTCACGCGCCCCTCCCGCGTGACCAAAATGTTGTCAGGCTTCAAGTCCCGGTGGACGATTCCGGCCCAGTGCGCGGCCTGCAGGCCATCGGCAATCTGCACCGCCAGATCCAGCAGCCTTCTGGCCCCCTCCACCGGCGCCACCGGCACTCCCTCCACGTATTCCATCACCAGGTAGTTGGGACCGAGGTCGTAGAGCGCGCAGATGTTGGGGTGATTGAGCGCCGCTACCGCGTGCGCTTCACTGGCCATCCTCTCGCTGAATTTGGCCGCCGTGACTTTGAGAGCCACCGTGCGGTCGAGCCGCGTGTCGCGCGCTTTGTACACTTCACCCATGCCTCCTGCGCCGAGGAGGGCAAGGATCTCGTACGGACCAACATGTGTGCCCGTGGTCAGGGCCATAAAGGAATCGGCCTTGTGATTGTATCGCCAACTGGCCACTGGGCTCCAGTCTGGGGGCGGCTGGGGGAACCGCGATCCCGGCCGCACCGGGCCTCAGATTATCGATTGCAGCCTTTCCGGGGTCTCAGGCACGAACACCAGCGAGAGGGCACTCGCGAGCCCAGTCCCGCGTCGGCGGCTTCGATCAATCGATCCACTCCTGTCTTGGGGCTATTTGATCCTCGATCATGGTATGCTCTACCGCCAAACCCGCCCGGCCATGATCTCTCGAGATCCTGGAGACTCACGGAATCTCGAATACCACTCTACCGAGATCACGATGATGACTGGTTCGGACTTCGGTTTGCGGCACGGCGGCGAGTGGCACGAATCCCTGGCGCAACCCCTGACCAGTCCGTGGATGCGACACGCTGCGCCCGACGCATCCGCGATCTCGGTCAAGGCCCCGACGGCCGCTCTCGCTACCGAGGGATCTAAGACTCAGCTGCTCATCTACGAGTCGAGCCGGCCATGAGAGGCCTTGCCCGCGGGAGCCTTGCTTCGACCACCTTATTGGGGGCCGATGGCGGCTCGGCCACGCCGCAGGACGTACTTCTGGATTTTGCCGGTGGCCGTCTTGGGCAGCTCAGGCACGATCGTGAATGCCGCCGGCACCTTGAAGTGGGCCATGTTGGACCGCGCAAAGTCGCGCAGTTCCACCTCTGTCGAGACGGCGCCGGCTTTCAATACCACAAACGCGTGCGGCGCTTCGCCCCATTTTTCATGCGGGAATCCGACGATCGCCACCTCCTGCACGGCCGGGTGCCTCAAAAGCACGCTTTCGACTTCGACCGAGGAGATATTTTCACCGCCGCTAATAATGACGTCCTTGAGACGGTCGCGAATTTCGACGTAACC
>JAGWQP010000118.1 GCA_028876805.1 Acidobacteriota bacterium
GACAAGACCCAATGCAACAGGATCACCAACCTGAACGAAGATAGTGGGTATCGAAAGCGTGTATTGTCGGAGCGCCATCGCAGATATAGCCGTGATGGCCAAGATTACGTCCGGATTCAAATCGACGAGTCCCTTCGCGGCTGCCGGCATGCTCGCAGCGTCGCCGGCTCCATAACGGTAATCAATTCGGAGATTCTCGCCGTCAATCCAGCCAAGTTGCCGCAACCGGTCAGCAAACACGGGCCAGGCTCAAATAGCAATCGAGCACCGCGATCGCGGCGGGGGTGACGCCTGGGATGCGGGCCGCTTGACCGAGCGTTGCCGGGCGGACCCGCTCCAGCTTTTGCTGGACCTCGCGCGACAGACCCGGGATGTTGTCGAAGCGGAACTCGAAGGGAATCCGGCGGCGCTCGGAATTTCGGAGCCGCTCCATCTGGCGTTCTTGCTGTCCGATGTACCCGCTGTATTTGATCGCGGTTTCGACCGTCGTGAGCAGGCCCTCCACCGGCTCTTCACCGATCACTTCACAGACCCACGGGCGGATCTCGGAAATGGAGGCCTCCGGGCGCTTCAGCCAATGGCCGTTTTGGTGAGTCGCGAGAGCCCGGGTCAGCCGTTCCTTCTGTTGTTGCTTTTTCGAGAAAAGATTCCAGCGCTCGTCCGTCACCAGGCCGGCGCGGCGCCCGATCGCAGTCAGGCGTTCATCGGCATTGTCGATACGGAGGTGCAGACGAAACTCGGCACGTGACGTGAACATGCGGTACGGTTCGTCGGCGCCTTTCGTGATGAGGTCGTCGATCAGGATTCCGGTGTAACCTTGCGTGCGGGCGATCGCCACCGGATCCTTGCCCGAGAGTTGGCACGCCGCATTCATTCCGGCGATCAGGCCCTGGCAGCCGGCTTCCTCGTAGCCGGAGGTTCCATTGATCTGGCCGGCGAGATACAAGCCCGAGATCGCTTTGACCTCGAGCGAGTGGTTCAGCTCGCGGGGGTCGATGGCGTCGTACTCGATGGCGTAGCCGGGCCGGATCATCTCGGCGTTTTCGAGACCCGGGATCGACGCGACCATGGCAGCCTGGACGTCGATCGGCATGCTGGTCGACATACCGTTGACGTAGACCTCGTTGGTGTCGATGCCTTCGGGCTCTAGAAAAATCTGGTGACGGGGCCTGTCCGGGAACTTGACGATCTTATCTTCGATCGACGGACAGTAGCGCGGGCCGACCCCTTCGATCTGGCCACTATAGAGCGGCGAGCGCGGGATGGCTTCGCGCAGGACACGGTGCGTTTCGCAGTTGGTGTAGCCGATGTGGCACTCGATCTGGGAACGGGCGATCGTACCGGTCAGAAACGAGAACGGAGTCGGAACCGCGTCGCCAGCCTGGCGTTCGAATTGAGACCAGTCGATGGTGCGGCCGTCGAGGCGCGGCGGCGTGCCGGTCTTCAGACGGGTCCACGCGAGACCGAGACTGCGCAGCTGATCGCCCAGCAACTCCGACGGCGCCTCTCCGTTTCGGCCACAGCTATACCGCATCTCCCCGACGTGGGCGAGCCCGTTCAGAAAGGTTCCGGTGGTGATGACGACCGCGCCGGCGCCGAGGATGCGGCCGTCACGGAGCTCGACGCCCGCTACACGCCGCCCGTCGACGACCAGCGCGGCGACCTCGGCTTGCTTGATGCGGAGGTTCGGCTCCTTCTCGAGGACTTCGCGCATCCGAACGCGGTACATCTTTTTATCCATCTGCGCGCGCGGCGACCAGACCGCGGGGCCGCGGCTGGTGTTGAGCAGGCGGAACTGGATGCCGACCGAGTCCGCCACCTCGCCCATCAACCCGCCGAGCGCATCAATCTCGCGAACCAGGTGTCCTTTGGCGATGCCACCGATCGCGGGGTTGCAGGACATCTGGGCGATCAGGTCGAGGTTCATGGTCACAATCGCGGTGCGGAGACCGATGCGGGCCGAGGCGCGCGCGGCTTCGCATCCCGCATGACCGGCGCCGATCACGACGACGTCGTACCTCTCGTGCATTGCTATCATTGTACCGGCCCATGAAAATTCTTGTGGTCGGCAGCGGCGGGCGTGAGCATGCGCTGGCATGGAAACTGGCACACTCGCCCGGGGTCGAGGTCTTCGCCGCACCTGGAAATCCCGGGGTGGCGCGCGTCGGCAGCTGCGTGCCGGGCACACCGCTTGAGGCGGCGCAGGCAGTTGGCGCCGACCTCACCGTGGTGGGCCCGGAAGTCCCACTGGTGGCCGGCGTGGTGGATGAGTTTCGCGCACACGGCTCGCATATCGTCGGGCCGGACCGGAACGCAGCACGCCTCGAGGGCAGCAAGATTTTCGCAAAGAACTTTTTATCACAGAGGAAAATTCCGACGGCCGAGTTTGTGACCGCCGACAATCCGGCCGAAGCGCGGAAGGCGCTCGACCGGTTCGGATTTCCGGTGGTGCTGAAGGCCGATGGCCTGGCGGCCGGCAAAGGCGTAATCATCGCGCGCGATCGCGCGCAAGCCGACGCGGCCCTAGCCTCGTTCGCCGGACGGCTCGTGATCGAAGAATTCTTGCGCGGCAGCGAAGTCAGCTTCATCGCCCTCTGTGACGGCAAGAACGTGGTGCCGCTGGCGGCTACGCAGGATCACAAGGCGGTGTTCGATGGCGATCAGGGTCCGAACACCGGCGGCATGGGCGCATATTCGGACGCGGCAATTCTGAGCGAGGCCGAAACGCGCAAGGTGATGGAGCAGGTGATTTACCCAACGGTCGAGGCGACCGGGTTCACCGGGTTTCTCTATGCCGGGCTCATGATGACATCCGCCGGGCCGAAGGTGCTGGAGTTCAACGTCCGGCTGGGCGATCCGGAGACGCAGCCACTGATGCACCGCATGGTCTCGGATTTGGTGCCGGTGCTCCTGGCCGCGACGACGGGTGAACTCCAAGGCGTGAAACTGGAGTGGCGCGCCGGCCCGAGCGTCTGCGTAGTTCTGGCATCCGGCGGATACCCCGGTTCCTCGGAAACCGGTAAGCTCATCTCAGGCATCGAAGCGGCGGAAACTACCGGCGCGACGGTCTTTCATGCAGGGACCCGCGAGACCGCGCGCGGAATCGAGACGGCCGGGGGCCGCGTCCTTGGAGTCACCGCCAGTGGGGCCGACCTGCCGGCGGCCATAGAACGCGCATATGCCGCGGTGCGTGAAATCCGCTTTGACGGCATGCACTACCGCACCGACATTGGCCGCCGGGGGAGGGAACGGCACGAACAGAACGCAGGCGGTGCTCACACCAGATGAAATCTGAGGTTGCCGGCGTGACCCAGAATCCTCACCCTTGAAAAGGGTCGCCCGCGCCGCGGAGCGGTTTCGCCACCTTCGCACGCTACAATTAAAAAAGACGCGGGCACGTAGCTCAGATGGATAGAGCAGCCGCCTCCTAAGCGGCAGGTCGGCAGTTCGAATCTGCCCGTGCCTACCACGCCCTCTCATCGGACGCGGCGCCGACCTTAGTCGAACTCCCGGACGGGGCGGTTCTGATCGGCACCTGTCCGGCCGGCTTCGATCTTCGCCTGGGAATAGTTCTCGCCGCGGATGGGCGAGCCCGCCAGGCGGCGAAGCATGGCAATCTGGCCGACGTGCGTCAGTGCGTCGGCGATCGCCCCTTGAAACAACTTCTCGGGCGGTGCATGTACCTTTTCGCCCGAGCCAAGGTAGTGGTCCAATGCTGTGGCCGCGGCGAAGAACCGTTCCGTATCGGCAGTCCATGCTTTCGGCTTGGAGCCCCGCCATTTCTCCGCGCCGCGCGCCTGGGAGAGAGCCCAGTCGAGCAGGTCGCACAGATGCGCCAGAATCTCGCCGGCCGACCGCGATTCCTCGCCGGGCCGGAAAGCGCTGAAATCCGCCGGCGCGTCGCGCAGGGGTTTGGCTGCGCGGTAGGCCAGGGTCGCAATAGCGTGTCGAACAGACAGCTCGGTCTTCTGGCGGGCTCCGTTTGTCGTTCTGGTCATCGAAGAAACCTCCTTTGTTCAAAACTGTTATAAGGCCGGACAAGGGAGAATCGCTGGGCGAAGATCGCGGTCGAATTGAAGCCCACCGGGACGGGCCGGATCATGACAAGCGGTCCGGCCGACGCAAAAGCGCGGGTGTTGGCCGACGGAGACAAGCTGGACCTTCGAGGATGTGATTTCTTCATGCGGTCCTCGCGATCGTCCTCTCGAACAGCTCCGTGCCAACGTTCCGATTGCCATCGCCGCGGGAGGCATTTCTAGTATCGCGCGCCACGCCGGCCGGCGACCGACCAAAACACGATAACGCACGATTCGCGATGTGCGGCAATTCAGGCCAGTATTTTGAGTGCGGCCACCAGCACAGCCCGGGCGACCCCTGCATCTTGTTCGGATACGCACCGCAGCACTCCGAACGAGTGCCTCGCGACGCGTGAGCTGGCGGAGCCTGCCGCCTCCTTATGACAGGATAACCTCCGTGCCGGCATTCCCCTCAGCCGAGTGCCTTCTCGTCCTCGTTGGCTTCACCTTGCCTAAATCCACGAGCACCGGTTGAAACGTCTGGAGGGACGCGAGTAATTTCACCGAGGTTCTGGCGCTAACCCGTCAGAACTACGAATCCCCGTGCCTGCCATTCCCTGCGTCCGCCCCCTGTGACAAAATGAAAGTGTCCCGCCTCCCCGGAAAGTGTCGTCATGCCGTTCGTCCATCTGCATTGCCACACGGATTACTCCCTGCTCGACGGGGCCTGCGAGATCGACCAGCTGATGCAAATCGCGGTCGAGCAGAAGATGCCGGCCGTGGCCATGACCGATCACGGCAACCTGTTCGGCGCGGTCGAGTTCTATAACGCTGCCAGGGCCGCGGGCGTGCATCCGGTGATCGGCTGTGAAGTCTACGTATCGCAACAGGGACACAAGACGCGCTCTGATACCGACCGCTATAACCATTTAGTGCTGCTGTGCGAAAACCAGGAAGGATACCGCAACCTCATCCAGCTGGTCTCGACCGGCTATCTCGATGGCTTCTATTACAAGCCGCGCATCGATCTCGATCTGCTTTCCCAACATTCCAAGGGGCTGATTGCGCTGTCGGCGTGCCTGAGGGGCCACATCGCAGAAGCGCTTCTGGCGGATCAGTACGCCGACGCCAAGCGGCTGGCGTACACGTACTCGGATCTTTTCGGCCGAAACAATTTCTTTCTGGAAGTCCAAGATCACCACCTGGACCAGGACAAGCGGCTCACCCCCGAGCTGAACCGGCTTTCCCACGAGACGGGACTGCCGCTGGTTGCAACGAACGACACCCATTACCTGCGCCGCGACGACGCCCGCGCCCATGAACTGCTGCTGTGCATCCAAACGGGCAAGTTTCTGAGCGACCCAAACCGGATGCGCTGGAACTCGCCGGACTTCTATCTGAAGTCGCACGCCGAAATGCTCGAGCTGTTCGGCGAGCTCGAAGAAGCCGTGGACCGGACCTGGCAGATCGCCCAGCGCTGCAACGTCAGCCTGGAAAAAGTTAAGGAGCCGTTTCCCAAGTTCGACGTGCCCGAAGGCCACTCGACCGATACCTATTTTGAATACGTGGCGCGGCAAGGCTTCGAACGCCGGCGGCCGCGTTTGGAAGCGCTGCGCGCGGAGGGGCGGTTGAAGCACGAACTTGCGGAGTACGTCGAGCGGCTGGACCGCGAAATCCAGATGATCCAGACAATGAAGTTCTCCGGATACTTCCTAATCGTCTGGGACTTCATTCGCTACGCCAAGGGCCGGGGGATTCCAGTCGGGCCGGGGCGCGGGTCGGCGGCGGGGAGCCTGGTGAGCTACGCCATGTCCATCACCGACATCGATCCGCTCGAGTATGGGCTGCTGTTCGAGCGCTTTCTGAATCCGGAGCGCGTGAGCCTTCCGGACATCGACATCGACTTCTGCATGCATCGGCGCGGCGAGGTGATTCAATACGTCACCGAAAAATACGGCCGCGAGCAGGTGGCGCAGATCATCACGTTTAATACGCTCGGTGCGCGCGCGGCTATTAAAGATGTTGGCCGGGTGCTGGAGATGCCGTTTGCCGATGTCGAGCGGCTGACCAAGCTGGTGCCGAATGTCCTGAACATTACGCTCGAAGACGCCATGAAGCACGAGCCGGGCTTCGACGAAGCGGCGAAGCGCGACCCGCGTGTGGCCGATGTTCTTCAGGTCGCCCGGCGGGTCGAGGGTTTAGCGCGCAACTGCTCGGTGCACGCCGCTGGAGTGGTGATCTCGCCGGAGCCCCTCAGGGAACTGGTGCCGCTGTACAAGACGAACCGCGACGAAATTGTGACGCAGTTCGACATGAATGGCCTCGAGAAGCTGCAGCTGCTGAAGATGGATTTTCTGGGGCTGACCACGCTGACCCTGATCGAAGATGCGCTACGGCTGATCGAAAAGCGGCACGGGGTGAAACTCGATCCGCAGCAGCTCCGGCTCGACGATCAAGAAACATACGAAATTTTCGGTAAGGGATTCACCAGCGGTGTTTTCCAATTTGAATCGCCCGGTATGCGCGACATTTTGCGGCGCTATCATCCCAGCCGCATCGAAGACCTGACTGCGTTGAACGCGCTCTACCGTCCGGGGCCGATCCAAGGTGGCATGATCGATGACTTCATCGAGCGCAAGTGCGGCCGGCGCGCGGTCGAGTACGATCTGCCCGAGCTCAAAGAGCTGCTGGAGGAGACCTACGGCGTCATCGTGTACCAGGAGCAGGTGATGCAGATCTCCAATCGCCTGGCGGGATACTCGCTGGGCGACGCCGACCTGCTGCGGCGCGCGATGGGCAAAAAGAAGCCCGAAGAGATGGCCAGCCACCGCGAGCGCTTCGTCCAAGGGGCGGTGGAACGCGGATTCCCTCAAGGGAAGATCGAGAAAATTTTCGATCTGATGGAGCAGTTCGCCGGCTACGGGTTCAACAAATCGCACTCGGCGGCGTACGCGTACCTGGCCTACGTCACGGCGTATTTGAAAGCCCACTACCCCGTGGATTTTCTGGCGGCCCTGCTGACCTCGGAGACCGGCAACACGGCCAAAGTCGTGAAGTATATCAACGAATGCCGCGAATTGGGGATCGGGATTCTGCCGCCGGACGTGAATGCCAGCGAGTGGAGCTTCACACCGGACGGCGACCACGCGATCCGCTTCGGCCTGGGGGCGGTGAAGAACGTCGGCCAGTCGGCGGTGGAAGCGATCGCGCGCGCTCGGCAGGAAGGCGGGCGCTTCCGCTCGCTTGACGAATTCTGCGAAAGAGTGGACGTGGGCGCGGTGAATCGGCGGATGATCGAAAGCCTGATCAAGGCCGGCGCCATGGATTCGCTCAATGGCACGCGGTCGCAGAAGATGGCGGTCGTGGAGAGCGCGATCGAGACTGGGCAGCGCGCGTGGCGCGATCGCGCTTGCGGGCAAGTCGGCCTGTTCGGCGAGGTGCATAGCGCCGAAGAGCCGCACGCTCGGCCGCTGCCCACAGTGCCAGACTGGACCGACAAAGAGAAGCTCGGCGGCGAGAAAGAGGTGCTCGGGTTCTGGGTGACCGGCCATCCGCTTGATCGCTACGCCGACAAGATCGCCGACCTGGCGACCCATGACAGCTCCACACTCGAAGGCTTGGGCAAGGGCGCGGAAGTTACCGTGTGCGGGGTGCTGGCCGGGATCACGCGTAAGCGGAACCGGGAAGGCAAGCCGTGGGTGGCGCTGACCTTAGAAGACCGGAGCGGGTCGTTCGAGGCGATGGTCTTCGCCGCCAGCTACGAGCGGCTGGCGGCGGAGGTGACCGAAGACCGCGCGGTGCTGGTGCGCGGCCTCGTGCTGCCGGAAGAGAACGCGCCGCCGAAGCTTTCCATTCAAGAGATCGTCGGGCTGGACAACGCGCGGGTCGATCTGCCCGCCGTGATCGCCATCCGCGTGTGGTTGGGGCGTAACGGCAAGGCGGACAAAGCGCGGGCGCTCGAAGAACTGTTTCGGCGCAAGCCTGGCGATACGCAGGTCCGCCTGCGGCTGGAACTGCCGCGCGAGTTCTCGGTGCTGCTGGACGTTCCAGCAAAGGTCAAACCGGACAAGGAATTCCGCCGTGTGGTAGAAGAGATTTGCGGGCCGGAAGCGATCGAGAAGGTGGCCGGTTAGGCGTGAAAGAGCAGCGCGCGGCCCCGCCCGTTACTTGGTTTAAAGCCAGCAGTGCCGTTGCCTCTGCCACCAGAGTCCGCAGGGTTCCGCAAGTATCCGTTCCGCATTGATGAGGAGCCCATTGTTCAATTCCATCGATGTTGGCAAAGCTGCCGAGCCCGTCGCCATATTCTCGGCGGGTAGAACTGAGCCGCCATGCGAAATTTACCGGCCCGACAATTGGTCCTGATGTCTCAGGCCGGAACGCTGGTCAACGAGAGGAATCTCGCGGCGCCGATTGAAGCCGATCGGCAAGGTGTTCGAGAGTGGCTCGGCAGAATCGGTTCTCACCGCCCCTTATAGCGCCAGGGCGCTTTCCTTTCTTCCGTACAAGGGAATAAAAATGCCGTTGGTAAATATTCACACAAATCCTTGACGTAATCTCTATTTTGGGCAAATCTGCTGATCGGCCGTGGCATAATTACATTCATCAATCGGTGCCGCAAAAACGGGGTGGAATCGTATGGAGTCGGTATCGAATGCACGGTTGAGTTTCGAGGAACGAAAGAACCGAGCTTTCGTCTTGCTGCTGAGCAGCGTCCTGCTGATCGCAATTGCACTTGTGGATTGGCGGGCGGAGCGATACTTCGCTCTCGGGTTCCTCTACTTGTTCCCCGTCATGCTATCGGCGCTGTTTCTGCCGCGTTGGGGGATCGCGCTGCTCGGAGTCCTTTGCGCAGTGCTCAGCGAGGTGCTCAGCCCCTTGGCTCCGTCGGACGCAATCATTCGATTGGGCTTCGAGGCTCTGGCGTTGGTGGGATGCGGACTGTTCGCCGCGGAGCTGGTTCGCAGCCGCCGGCTGAGCCGGGAAGCGGAGCAAAGACTGTGCGTCCTGGTGGAGACTAGCCCGACACCGATCGTTACCTTGAACGAGAGCGGTTTCATTGAACGCGCCAACCATGCCGCCGCCGAGCTGATGGTTCCACCGGGCGGCAGTCTCGTTGGACAATCCGTGGCCGCATTCCTCCCTGAATTGCACTACGCGTTACGTAAGGACCAAAAGCCCCGCTTCCGGACTTCGATCCACTGCCGAGGGCAGCGCGGTGATGGCGGCTCTTTCTCAGCACACGTTTGGTTCTCGACCTATCGCGAAGGGCCTGCGCCTAAAGTGGCAGCCATCATCGCGCGGGTCAGCCGAGACCGGGCGAGGGGCGGCTCCAGATGCGTTTCCGCCGGCATCCCCGACTGTCTTCCCTTGCATGACCGCGAGTTGGGGGTCCTTCGCCTCGTGGTTCGAGGCCAGGCCAACAAGGAGATCGCGGCGACCATGGACGTCTCGGAGAGCGTAGTCAAAAACATCTTGCAACAGCTGTTTGCAAAGACCGACGTCCGTACCCGCAGCCAACTGGTACGCGTGGCTTTAGAGCGATATCGCGCACACTTGTAGCCGATCCGTTTCCGCCGCAGCGAGACACCGTTTCCCACCGACGGTCTCCGCATGGCTGCTGCCGCACCACGTACCAGCAGATAAACGCGAACTCTCTTGGATTTGGACCGCATCCCATGCGCTTTGTGCTCGCGGTCCATGCGATCGTGCCCCCCGAGGTCTGCTCGAGTTGAATAAATTTGGTGCTCGATAGCAGCTTCCGCTAGAACAAACCGCATCCACCAGGTTTTGAACAGCAGAGGAAGAAACCCAATTAGCGAGTCTGCTGGTCGTGAGACCTTTGGCTCGCGCGCAGGGCGATAAACAAATATGGATTATCGTGATCGTACTGAGTCTCAGTTAGCACCTGAACTTACATTTCAGGCCGCAAAGAACGGTCTCAAAGTACCCATCTTCCAATAACAAACCAAAACCAAACTGCGAACTCATTACCCTCACGATTCAGCCTTAACACATACTCCACCACCTCACTCATCACCAGCCCCGCAAACCGAGGTGTGACGGCAAGAGAGCGGAGCCATCCAACAAAAGCATCTGCAAAATATGTGGATCCGCATCACCGGCGAGCGGCTTATATTGGCCCTAATTCTCCAGCGCGGGGACGATGTTGCTTGATTGTCGATCGACGAGAAGGCATTAGTGTTGACTGCCGCACCACGCTGGAACGTCCGCCACATCCCCCACTACAGAGCCGAGAACCAGCGTATCTGCGAACGCTGACCATCACAATATGAGGTGAGTCACTGCTTTCCGTTTCGCAAAATTCAGCGTTTTTCGCATCCCCCCGGGGAGTAAACGAACGCGAGGCGGCCGAACGCGACAGCTACCGGCAGCATCCGCCCGGACCGACCTTAACAGCCGTCCGCGGTGAAGTGTAACACGTAAAGCCTTCTGGCTGTATCTCTCTTCTTGCGGGCGGCCTCGATTGCCAGGTCAATTCTTTCAAACCCACCCCCGCCCTCAACAAAGTGTGTCATCTGTTGATCCTGAAGCTCCACTACCTCATGGACTGCTTGGAGGAATGCATCTAGAAGCTGCTGCTTCGGAAAGCAGAGCTTAGCTTCTGGCCGAGGCATACCAACTCTGAAGGGCTCCATATAACAGATGACCAATGTGTTCCGTGCCTATGATCACCCAAGCAGAAAAGACGTTCTGATGCAGCTACAACCCACGGGATGCCCTGAAAAGGCTGATCCAGTGTCACAGTCTTTGAGATTTCCTGCAATACACTCGACATCGCCTCGATGTGAACGCCCGGTAAGCCCACTGACCATCAGCGCAGAAAACTTCGCTGATAAATACATCCTATTTCACAGTAACGCGGTCGCGCCCAGATCGTGTTCCGGGGCAAGGCGTCGGAACTCGTGAAACAGGAGTTCTATGTCTGCTGATGGCGCACTTTGCCATTGGCGGCCTGATGCATGAAGCCGCCTTGCAGGCCGACGAAGATCCCGATCGGCTCTCGTTCGTGCATGCGGTCCACGTTGTCCAACGGCGCATGTCCCGCTACGTTACTATCCCGCTCAGCGAGAAAAGCCTTCCAGAAATGGTTTTGCAGGAAAATTCTGCAGCAGCGCGTCAGTTCCAGTCGCAACCGGATCAATCCCCGGGGCGTGAAGCGCAAGATGAGCAACTACAACCTACGACCTCGTAAGAGGGGCCGCACTCGCCGGGTCAACTTCGCCGCGAGAGTCAGGCTACTTAAGTGAACAGTCTTGGGATTAGGACACCCTTCGGCACCGAATTACGGCGGAACACCGCCAGAGTCCCCCAACGACATCTGCGTATCCGAAACCGAGCGGCGCCGCGGAGTTGCCGTCGGACTTTCGCGAAGCGCGCCGATACCCAGTATTGGGACACACAGATTGCGATTCCATCAGGGATTAGGATGCTTCCAAGTCCCCGGAGAAATCCCCCAACCTCGGCATCGTCCTCAGGAGGCCGTCAATCACCACAGTACAGGCGCATTCGGGAGCAAAGCCGCCTCCCACGGGCGGTTCAATTGTAAGGTTATACTGTGTTCGATTAACGCAGACGATGCGTCAGGCTGGGTGCTCTTGATGGCGGTATTCCCGATTCTTTTCGGTTTTCTCGCTTGTGCGGTGACGTCGCTGGCGCTGGGCATCACGGTGATTCGACTGCTCCGGATCGAATTGAACCGCGCCGAAGCGGTATGTATCGGATATGCTCTAGGCAGCGCAGCGACAAGCATGCTCGTCTTCGGTGTTGCGGCGGCGTGGATCGCGAGAGAGGGACTCTTTCTCGCGTGGACAGCTAGCTCATTCGTTCTGCTTTTGCTTCAATTGAAATGGCTGCGCGGTTTGAAGCCGGCGGCGCTCGGCACGATTCCGGCTGGCATCCGAATAATATTCGGAGTCGCCTGGGTGGCATACGGAGTGCTTTATTTCCGCCAGGCCGTCTCTCCGGAAATAAGCCCGGACGGGATGGCGTATCATCTCGGCCTCGTGAACCTGTGGAGCCACGCCCACGGACTCTCGCGAAATCTCAGCATGTATGCGGCCCTGCCGGACGGCATGGAGATGCTGTACCTGTTCGCATTTTCCATCGGCCGCCACTCGGCCGCGGCTCTGGTGCATTTCAGTTTTTTGATGCTGCTTCCCTGGCTCATGCTCCTGTTCGGATGCCGGTTTGGTTGGCCGCACGGCGGCGCCGCCTTGGCCGCGTTGCTAGTCTTCGCCAGCCCACTGATCGGGATGGACGGCACCGCGGCGTATAACGATGTAGCGCTCGCACTCACGGTCTTCGGAGCCGTTTACTTGCTGGAGTCGTGGCGACACTCGCACAATGACGGAGCACTGCTGGGGTCCAGCTTTCTGGCGGGATTCGCGTTCGCATTGAAGTACACCGCCGGCTTTTTCGCTTTGTTCGTCGCTGGCACCATTTTGTGGGAATTTTGGCGGATAGGACGAGTGGCGGCTCGGTTCATGCTCATCGGTGTTGTGGCGATGGCGATTGCGCCCGCAACCTATCTGATCCGAAACGCCGTCTGGTATCAGAATCCCATCGCATTCTTCGGGAATTCAATTTTCCGAAATCCCTGGTTCCACATTTCGTTCGAGAGGGGATACATCGAAGGTATATCTCATCTGCGTGGCGTCACGTTGGCCGAACTGCCGCGCGAGTTGACTGTTGGCGGCGATAAAATCGGGGAAAGCTTTGGGCCAGCGTTCGCGCTGTTACCGCTCGGGCTGGTGGGGCTCGCATGGCCGCGGAGTCGTGTTTTAGTACTAGCGGCGATGTTTGCAGCGTGTGCCTTTGCGGCCAACAAGAGTGGGCGGTTCCTGATCCCCGCTGCGCCGTTACTGGCGATGTCTGCCGCGTTCGTCATCTGCCGGCTTCCACGGTCGTCTATGGTCGCAGTGGTACTGACTCTAGCGCACTTGGTCGTCTCCTGGCCATCGATCAATAACAAACTGAAGGTTTCTTCGGGATGGCGGATCGTGTATCACATTCCGTGGAGCGCCGCACTGCGGATCGAACCCGAAAGACATTATCTGATGAGGTCGGATCCGTATCTCATTGCCCAATTGATCGAAACTCACATTCCCGATGGGCAGCCTGTGCTGGTGTTCTCCGACATAGTCGCCCAATCGTACACGACCCGGCCGATTCTGGTCCCCTGGGAGTCGGCTTTTGCCGAGAAGATGACCGACTGGATCCGGCAAGCGTCGAACACGCCCGGATACGGCCGAACCTGGACCGTCAATTTTCCATTAGCGCGAGTCCGCGGCCTTCGTCTCGTTCAGACGGGACAGGGAGGCGAAGACGCCATGTGGGGCATTAATGAGGTCCGGATGTGGAACGGAGAAACAGCCGTACGGCCGAAGACCTCCTGGAAATTGAATGCAGACCCGAACCCTTGGGACGTGCCTCTGCTGGTGGATGGATCTGAAGCGACGCGATGGAGATCGTGGGAAGGGCTGCGCCCCGGTATGTGGGTCGAGATGCGTTTTGACGCCTCCGAAACGATTGATCGCGCAGAGATCGTTTGCAATGATGGTCAGTGGGACAGCCGGATGGAGGCTTCCGTTCTCAATGACGCCGGCCATTGGAGCCCTGGCGGGCCGTCGTCGTGGCGTGTGAATCAACTCGTAGATCTACGCCGAGAAGCGACTCAGGCTCTCAAGCGCTCCGGAGTGCACTATCTCGAAATGAGCCTGCAGGCGTGGAACGACAAACCGTTTCGAGGCGATGTTGCGGCGTGGGGAGTCCGCCTGGTGGCGTCCACTCCGCGGTCGGTCCTACTCGCGGTGGATTGACCGTCAGCGCGCTCCATTGTTTCCTCATAGGACTGATCTTGAGCGGGGAAGAGTGCTTCACCTAGGCGTGGGCGTGGCCTTCCCGCCGATGTTCGACTTGACCGTTCCGGCCAAGCGAAGTGACCAATGTGACGAGGTGACGTTGGCCGGCAGACGACAACGACAAACCAGCAGATGAGCGTCTTCAAGAATGGCAGGTTCTAACCATTACGAGTTCAAGCTGGACGGGCGCCGGCGCCGCGGCTCCCCCGGGACGGCCAACAAGCGGGCAGGCCATCAGCGAGGAACGCCGCCCAGCGGGATCGATTACAAGAACCTCTCGGCGGCAAAATTTATGTGGTCTTCAATGTGACTGATGTCTTGGAAATGCAAAGGCTTATCGAATTGAGAAAACATTTTTGGAAAGAACACATTATGGATCGACAGCTTCATTTCGGCGCGCAGCCAACTCGGCCTGAGAGCGGGCTTGTTCCAACTCCAGAGAGAGAAACTTGCTGTTCTGCCGCCGCCAGAGCTGCCTCGATCGCGTTGCCAGCGATGGCTTTCAGAATTTCAATAGCCACGGCCCGGTCTGGCCGCAAACCGCCAAACGAAATGCAGAGGCCTTCGCCGTGGTTGATGTAGGCGCCACGGCAGCACCGTTGTATAATGCCCGTGGCGGTGGGTTCGGATGAGTCTCCTGGCAATTGTCGGCGGTATCTGCTGTTGTATGGTGGCCTTGGGCCAAACTGAATCCGGATCCATTGGGGGTTCCGTTTTTGACCCGGCGCACGCACCGGCGGCGGGTGTAAGTGTCGAAGCCAGGAACACCGAAAGCGGAACTGACTACAAGGCCGTAAGCTCGGCCAAGGGCGAATACACTCTTGCGCAACTACCGCCCGGAAGGTACGACATCTTCGTTATCGATGCCAAGTACCGGCCTTTTGTGCGTAGAGGCATCGTGATTCGCGTGGGCCAGCCGGCAGCCTTGGAGATTCAGCTCGCGTCAAATGCCGGTATGTTGGGCACACTCGGAGAAATGCCGGCGTTGTTTGAGCTTCTTTCTAAGAAGCCGCCTCCTCCCGAAGGGCCTGTGCCTAGAACTCCGGATGGGAAGCCGGACTTTTCCGGTGTCTGGCTGATATCTCCTTCGTCCGTTGGGGGCCGTTCGCCACAACCAGATCTACTGCCGTGGGCAAGAGCTTTATTCCGCGAACGCGTACTCAATGACTATAAGGATAAGCCTTCCGCTCGATGCCTGCCGGAGCTCGCTGGATTCCTGGCTCGGTGGCCTATCAGAATAGTCCAGACTCCCAAGCTCCTGGTGACGCTTAGAAGCGACGATGTGATCTCCGCCCATCACGTGTACCTGGATGGACGCAGTTTCCCGAAGGATCTGGAATCATCGTGGCAGGGATATTCGATTGGCAAATGGGAAGGCGACACGCTGGTCATCGATACGGCCGGGTTGAATGATAAAACATGGCTGAATATGTTCCCGCATACCGGCAAACTGCATATCACTGACCGGTTGCGGCGGCCGGATCTGGGTCACCTTGAAGTGGAAACCACATACGATGATCCAGAAAGCTTTAGAACGCCGTTCCAGACCAAGATCGTAAATGTCCTCTCACCTGATGAGGAAATCGAGGAGTACGTTTGCGCGGAGAATAATCAATACCGCGAGCACGTGAGCACCAACTAACCGGTTACGCGTTTGGGGGAGAGAAACCGAATGAGATACGAAGCATCTTTTGTGATCCTGTCTCTGGCGCTGCTGCTCTCACCCTCGTCCGCATACTCGCATCATTCGTTCGCCGCCGAGTACGATACCGATAAGCCAGTTCAAATCACCGGTACGGTCACGAAAGTGGAGTGGACCAATCCGCACGTCCATTTCTATGTGGATGTGAA